>JBCCUO010000312.1:0-5410 GCA_039196805.1 Planctomycetota bacterium
CTCGCCCCAAAGTCCTTTGATTAGCTACTGCGTCGACGTCAGCGAGATTCGCTCCTTCGTTGCCAGCACGTGGAAGCCCGCTCCGCAACCAACCAAGAAGCTGCTCGACAACGCAGGCATCGAGCACTCTAAGCACGCAACGGGACACTACGAGGTCAAGCAAGCTTTGAGTAGCGGCGTGACGCAGGATGTCTTTGTGGCCAAAGAAACCGAGTACTTTCAACGGGCCGATGTGCGAAAAATTTGGTCGCTGGTTTCGGTCAGCAAGCAAGAACCCGATGCGAAGCTGATGATGAGGCTGCTGCGACAAAGTGCGGCCACGAAGATTGGATCGTGGGCGGTCGAGAAGAACGAATCGGGCGAACACATGGTCTTGTACGTTGCCAAGCTTGACGCCACTGCGCCAGATCAAGCCCTGAAAGCAACGATCGACTACGTCGCTCGTATCGCCAATGCCATGAGTAAACAACTTGCACCAGAGAAGGCCCAACGGAACGCGGCGGAGACGTTGGCCGGTTGGTTGGCCAAGTAAGGACCAATTTGCGGAACATGCAATCAGGGAAGTAGCGGGACTTACTAGAGTTCCAAGCGTATGCCGAAGACCGAAAGCCGGACGGTATCCGCTACGACCGACACGCCGGAGACTGATCGCGTGTGATTGACCGTCTATTCGTCAGGGCCGGCTCCGGGGACGATGGAGACTCGCTGAGTGGAGAGCACGTCGCTCATCTGTTCCCAGGTGGTGATCGCGAACTTGTAGGCCTGGAACGAGAGGATCAGCCCCAGGCCGGTGGCTAGCACGGCAACATTGACGATGCCGATGTTCGGGTCCTTGCGTGCGACCAACAGCGTGATCGCCAGCAAAGGAATGATCGCGGCCGCCATTAGGTAGGACCCACTGCCGATGCGGACTTCATCGGCATGTTGGTCAAAGGCGGGATCCTGCATCGATCCGCGGAGCAGGGCAGGGTAGTAGACCCGTGTGACCAGCACCAACATTCCAAAGTACGGATAGACACCAGCGACGCCACCACAAATCAACACCGACACAAAGAAGTGAAGTGCTTCGACTCTTGGAAAGACATCTGGTGGGTACCAGGAGGTCAGCACCGCCGTGTAGACGACGCCAGCCACACACCAGAGTGTTCCGCCGATCAACGCAGCTCGGCGACAGAGTTTGAGCATCGTATCGGTGCTGGACAAGTCGACGGGCGTGCCCAATCGGGCGGCTTTCAATGAGCGGGCCATCGGCAGCGAGAAGTAAACCATCAAGAACCCACCCAGCGGGAACGCGACGGCGTTCACCCGCAGGGCAAGCCAATCAAAACCCGCTTGCATCTGCGGATGCATCTCGATGATGTTTGTTTGGTTGTAAAAGAAGTTGAAAACACCGGCCAAGATGTTTGGCAACAGGATCACGGCGGCGGCCAACAACCAGGGTGAGAGCCGCAAGACGCGACTCGGGAGACTTCCTTCGGGTGGATCGAAGAGACGTGCCGCGTTGGGATGCAGGGCAAGGCGAAGCCGACCGGCCAACTCGGCGCCGCTGGTCGGACGCTGATTGCAGTCTGGGGCCAGACACTGCAGGATCGTTCGCTCCAAGACACGCTGACTTCCGTCGGTCGTGTCACCGACCAGCGGAATCGGTTGATGTCGTGATTGCAGCTGCGCCGCAACGGTGTCGGTCCAAGACTTAGAGGTTGATCCAACGTCGTACGGACGCTTGCCTTGCCACAACTCCCACAGCAGCACCCCCAACGAAAAGAGGTCGGCAGGCTGGGCAACGTCAGGTGTTTCAGTGAACGCTGTGGGACGGATCGCTTCCAAGTGTTCCGGGGACATGTAGCCGATAGAACCACCAAAGCTGCTGGCCGCTCCGGCGCGACCGGCTGCACCCGACTGGCTTACGTTGAAGTCAGCCAGCTTGGGAACGCCCTCCGCTGAAAGCAATACGTTTGCCGGTTTGACGTCACGGTGCAATACACCTCGCTGGTGAGCTTCGTCGAGCGCTTTGGCCAATTGGATTCCCATCCAGGCAACCACCACCGGCCAGTCGGCGGTTTTCAACCAGCGACGAACCGCCGATCGATCAGGGACCTGCTGAGCCGTGTTCAACAGATTTCGATCGACGATGTCGACGATCAAGCGTCCATCAAGCTCCGAAAGGGGTGTTTCGCGGACTTGCCTGACGACATCGGAAAGCGTGCCGCCAGGTAGGAACTGCATGTACAGCAGATGGACGCACGCAGTACTCTTGCTTTTCGCTGATGGATCAGCAACTGTTCTTTGATCGTAGACACGCACAATGTTGGGATGGTCCAGTTGGGCGAGCGCTTGCGATTCATCTCCGCTTCCCCGCGACACCTTCAGTGCGACCAGACGCATCATCGAGAGTTGGCGGGCCAGATACACGTGCGCGAAAGCGCCCTTTCCCAGCGTCTGAATGATCAGAAAGTCATCGATTCTGTTGCCTGCGGAAAGCTCCGATGGCGGTCGCTTCGATCCGGCCGACTCAGTCGCCTCGATTGACTGAGAGACATGGGGAATCAGTGATTTGTACTTCGGAAACCGTCTCGCGTAGCCGTTTGGGTCCGGATCGAGTCCGGACTCGCGCCGCAACTGAAATTCCTCCAGTACCAAATCGAACGGAACATTCTCGATCGGCAGATGCGGGTGCAATGCCTCGCAGTACGATTCGATGCGGCGGAGCTTGCCTACTTCGATCGCGGAAGCCATGTCGAGCTTGACCAACTCGACCAACAAGAACTCACGATGTATCGTCGCATCGCTGGGAATCAAGCCGAGCAACTGATCGAGGTGCTCTACTGGCGCTATTGAAAGGAAGGCATCCAGACAGGCTTCAAGATGCATCATTGCATCTTCGTCTTCAGACGTGTTGTGCGGCAAGTTGGCTTCAGGCATGGGAGGCTATACCAGTGCTTAGTCCCATCCGCTCATTCGGGTGCGTCTCATCAGTCGAGATGCGCAAGCGTCCGTTTTGCAAGGAACGGTAAGGTATCGCTCTGCGGCTGGTCCTAAGAATGGAACTGGAACAATGCACTCGGAGGTGGTGCTGGTAAGAATAGGCCTGATGGGAAGATGTCGCCATCGCAAAGCCGTCGAGCGACTCGCAGTGACTGTGAATTCCGCTACGATGTCTGACTCCCCGGCCGTGAACCACCAGTAGCCTTGTGTGTGCGATGAGTGATGAGACTGATGCATTGGTGCAACGCATCCGGCAGAAAGACGGCGAGGCATTGGCCGCCTACATTCGACAGTACGAGTCGCGGCTCTGCGGGTTTTTGCGGTCCATTTCCAGCGACCGTCTGTTGGCGGTGGTTGAAGTCGACGACTTGTTGCAAGAGGTGTCCACGGCTGCACTGAGTGGTCTGGAGACAGCACCGCTGGACGAGTACTCGCCAATGGACTGGCTCCAGCAGATCGCTCGGCGGCGTGTGATCGATGCCCATCGTTTTCATTTTGAAGCCAAGCGACGCGACGTCGGGCGTCAGCAGTCGATTCATTCTTCTGGAAACGCAGACTCGTCGTCTGGCGGCTTGGAGGCGCTGTTGGCGGCCAGCATGACGTCTCCTAGCGCCGCGGTCAGCCGTGATCTTCGGCTGATGCGCATGCAGGAAGCGATCGGTGACTTGCCTGATGAACAACAAGCGGTGATCCGAATGCGATATGCCGAGGGTCTGCCGACGAAGAAGATTGCCGAGCGTGTAGGCAAGACCGATGTGGCCGTACGCGTGTTGCTTTCCCGGAGCATGAAGCAGCTGGAGAAGCGATTGCAAGATGTGAAGCCAACCAGATAGCGGCAAGAGGAGGCTGTTGAGAAGTCTCAGCCCGAAGCGCAAGCGAGAGGGCCCAACCAGACGCCAGCCAATCACTCGTGACGCGTCTGGGCAAACGCCGGTCGCTCGCGCTTCCCGCTGGGATGTCAGCCCGAAACGCAGAATCAGCCGCAACGCGCGAGCGTGCCGGGTTCTTTTGTGATACCCGACAGGCTGGCGCCGGCTGGCGCCAAGCGGCTGATTTCTGTTTACTTGCTGACAGCACACGGCCAACCGCTTCTTCTCTTTCGCCAACCGCCAACCGCCAACCGCCAACCGCCAACCGCCAACCGCCAACCGCTAACCGCTAACCGCTAAATCTCCCGCGTTGCTCCGCGATACGTGATTGTCTGCCGCTTCAGCGTGTGTGCGGCGCAAAGTTCGATGATGTCATCGGTGTGGCCGACGACGATGACGGTGTCTCCGCTGCTTAGTGTAGTATCTCCTTCGGGGTTCATTGCAACCTCGCCCGACGCGGAACGGACAGCAACGATCAAAAAGCCCCGGTTTCCTCGCACCTGGATTTCGTTCAGTGGCTTGCCGACAAGCGCGGATTGACTGCTGATACAAAGCTCTTCCATTTGAAGTCCGATGGCTGTCAGCTCATCGTTGATCCCGTGGGACGAGCCGGCCGACTGCAGAACGCTGGCGGCGGTGGGCCGCACGACGATTTGAGTGGCACGGTGGGCACCGATCGCGGCGGCCATCACGACGTGATCGGCGCCGCATCGACGCAGATGTTTCTCGGCGGATCGACTTTCCCCACGAGAGATGATTTGTACGCTCTTGTTCATGTCATGTGCGGTGACGCAAATGAAGGCGTTGGTGGCATCGCTTGGCAGCAGCGTCGCCAACCAACGGGCGTGCTCGATCTGCGCCACTCGAAGCGTTTCCTCATCGGTGCCGTTTCCTACCATCGCCAACATGCCAGCCGCCTGCGCTTCTTCGACGCGAGATTCGGACTCGTCGATGATCAAGAACGGAAGCTCGCGCCTGTGCAACTCCTCGGCGACGATGCTGCCCATGCGTCCGTATCCGCAGATGATCGTGTGGTCGCGGAGGTTTGCGATGCCTTGGCTCATCTTTCGGTTCCTGATCAGGTGTTGCAGTTCGCCGTCGATGACAAGCTGGATGAATCCACCGACGATGTAAACGACCGCGCCATAGCCAAAGACGATCACCGCAATCGTCAAGGCTCGCAGTGAAGTTGTCTCGATCGGCTTCACCTCGCCATAGCCGACTCCAAAGATGGTGATCACGACAATGTAGATCGCGTCACTCAGATCCCAGCCCTCGGCAACGTAGCAGCCCACCGCGATGCAGCAGACGGCCAGAAAGATCAGCAAGCCGATCACGATTCGTCGAAGAGGTGGGGCCGACATCGAGTTGCGGGTGAATTCCTGGTAGTGGTCAGAGCGACCATCGTAGCAACCGCGGACGAGTCACGATGGTTGCCCGTCATGTTGCTCGCCCTGACTCCCAAGAAGCGGTGACTGTGACTCACAGGACTCCCTTGTCCCTGACCAGTGGTAACCGGACGCCGGCGCGCGGCGGCTGATTCGGGTTAGCCCCTC
>JBCCUO010000313.1:0-5399 GCA_039196805.1 Planctomycetota bacterium
CACGATCGGGGTGATCGTCGATCACATTGCGTTGCTCACCGATATCCGACGCCAGGTTGTAGAGCTCGAATCGGTCCAGTTTGGCAGTCTTGACCATTTCGATCGCTTGCGGATTGATGTTTCGGCCACCGGGGCCACCTCGTTTTTCCATCATCAGCGGATGGTCCCACGCGGCCAACATCTTCCAATCACCCTCCCGGACGGCGAAACGTGGCGGAGTCAGCGCGCGGTAATAGAACCAGAACAGCGGCTGCGTTCGTTTCAGCGGCTCGCCCTGAAACAGCGACACCAGGCTGACTCCATCCAGCTTGTGCGTTGTCGGCGCCGGTGTCCCCGCCAACTCACACAGCGTCGGCAGCAAGTCAACGCTGCTGACCGGTGTCGCGATGACTTGCCCGCCCGGCACTTGTTGGGGCCACCGCACGATTCCCGGAACGCGGATGCCGCCTTCGTAGGTGTGCAGCTTCATTTCCCGTAGCGGCCCGGCGGTGCCCCAGCTTCGGTTGGCACTTCGATAACGATTGAGTGTCTCGGGACCATTGTCGCTGGTGAAGATCACCAACGTGTTTTCGGTCAACGAGCGATCTTCCAATGCTTGGACCAATTTTCCGACAGCTGCATCCATGTTCGTCACATTGGCGAAATACTGCGCCTGGTCGTCGTTCTTGGCCGACGAAGCGTAGGAATCGACCAGATCTTGAGGGCTGGCCACTGGCTCGTGCGGTTCGTGAAAACAAACGTGCAAATAAAATGGTCGATCGTCATCCTTGGTTTCATCCAACCAACGAATCGCTTCGCCCGCTACCTCGTGACTGCTAAAGCCATCCAGTCGTCCGACCGGCTTGCCATTGCGTACAAAGTTCACTGGCGATCGGTGCGATGGCGAGGCATTGTTCTGCGTCGCCATCCAGTGCTCGAATCCGTACGCATCCGGCTGCGGCTGACTGGCATCGTTAAATCGTCCGTTCAAATGCCATTTGCCGACCATGGCCGTCCTGTACCCCGCTGCCGAAAGGGACTTGGCCACACTTGGTTCGTCCGACGATAGGTACACCGGGATTCCGTCAGGCAACCAATCATAGATCCCGGATCGATTGGGATTGCGACCGGTCAAAAGTCCGGCCCGCGATGAAGAGCAAACCGCCGACGCGGCGTAACAGTCCGTCAGCCGGATGCCCTGACGAGCCAACCGATCCAGGTGCGGCGTGCGAATCGTGGGATGCCCATAGCAAGCTAGGTCACCATAACCAAGATCGTCACACAGAATGACCAGAACATTCGGTCGCGGAGCTTCCGCTGCTGTGACCGAACGAGCGCCAACCAGGCCGGCAACCACGACAAGCAAGTACAAGAGTGCGCACGAAAACAGGCGGAGATGGGATCGATGATTCATTTGCGTTTAGCGTCAGCGATTAGCGATTAGCGGCACCTTTTCAAGCCCATCAGTCGCAGTGCCATGAAGACCGAGCCCGTTCACAAATCGCTCGTTTGCGTTTTGCAAAACCAGCATCATGGTAACTCGAAGCCTCGGGTTGAAATGATTCGCGCACAATGCAGTACATCCGCCACTGCGCGGCCGAACCGAACACCTGCACGAGACGAAAAGACCTCACTGAGCCCAGTAGTCGATGACGACCACTTTCTTGAGATGGGGTTTCAATACCTCCACAAAAGCTTTGTGAGCCGGGTGCGGCAGATAAACCTCGCGATCGGCTTCGCTCTTGAACGTCACCAGAAAACAATGCGTCAGCCCGTCGTTGAGTTTTTCAGGACTATTGTTCGTCCCATACTCGTAGTCGTGGATTTCCGGGATCTTGGATTCCAGCCCGTTGAAGGCATCGACCACCGTTTGAATCTCCGCCGGGCTGCTGGTCTCGTTGAATTGAAACATCACCACGTGTCGCAACAGTTTGTCGGGCTGTGACGATGCGTCTTCTGCCTTGCTGCTGAAATTCATGACCAGGGAAACTGCGATGACGAGGGAGCCGATCAATAACAGGTGGCGTTTCATGTCGTGCCGTGGAGAGAGGTGGTGAGAGAGCCGAATTAAGACGGAGATCCAGTAGGGATGATTCCCAGTTCGGATCGTTTCTGTTCTGAAACCAGTTCTTTGAAGATGTCCAGCGATCGACGATCGTCCAACTCCATCTCACGATAGAGTGCCTGGACACGTGTTCGAGCCTCGTCGGACTTCCACTTGTTGGGCAAACGAGACATCTGCGTCAGGTCGAATCGCAGTACCCAAGCCAATGCCAAGTGTAATTGCGTAGCGTTCGGCGACTCGAGCAATCGGTCGATGGTCTCTCCTGCTTCACGCCACCGCTGCGACTCGATGTAGGAACGGGCCAGTTGCAGCTTCGCTTTGTGATCGTAGAGGGCATGAACGCTGTTGGCCTCAGGCGGAAATCTTTCGCTGACCGCTTTCCAGTCTTTCGGTTTGTTTCGAACCAGGGCAACCATGTACTGCTCTTCCACCGTGTCGGCTGGAATGACTTCATCGGGGTTGAGCAGATCGCCAACGTCTAGAAGCGGTCGACGCGCCGCTAACCATCCGCCCATCAAGATCGCTCCTAGCGGCAGGGCAGCGATCGCCGCGCGCTTCATCAGGCGTCGACGTCGTTGTTGTCGAAGCTGGCCGCTGACACGTTGAAGTCGAATCGTCGCAGCCGCTGCGCCCACCATCGTGAAGGCACCGCTGGAGACGGCTGCTTCGCTGCGAACAGCGTCCAGCAACTCGGCTGGTGATTGGAAGCGGTCCTCGGGGTTCTTTTGCATCATCCGCGAAACGATTGCGACCAACCACTCGGGAAGGTCGTTGTTTCCACGCGCCCGATCCAAGGGCTCCGGCGTGTCATGCAAGTGCATTACGGCCAGTGCCAAAGGGTCCTCCGCTTCAAACGGTGGTCTCCCCGCCAGCAAGTGATACATCGATACGCCCAGCGAGTAGAGGTCGCTTCGCACATCGGCATTTTTGCCTTGCACCTGCTCTGGGCTCATGTAGCGGGGTGTGCCCAACGTCAGGCCATCACGCGTCAGGCTGGCGTTGCTGGCACCCGGTTCCGCGGTCAAGCGAGAGAGCCCGAAGTCGGCGACCTTCAACACACCTCGCGACGAACGCATCAGATTCTCGGGCTTGATGTCGCGGTGCGTGATGCCGGCGTCGGCCGCCAATTCCAGCGCCGACGCGACGCTCAACAGCACCTCGGTCGCTTCCGGGGCATCCAGCGTCCCGTGGTCGGTGAGGTATTCCCGAAGATTGCAGCCATCGATCAGTTCCTGGGCGATGTAGTGGTGACAGTCGACGCTGCCGACATCGTAGACCTGCGCGATGTGGGGGTGATTCAGCTTTGCCGACGCCCTGGCTTCGCGGCGAAAGCGTTTGACGTAGTCGCCATCTTGTGCCAGTTCGCTGCGGAGGATCTTGAGGGCCACGTCGCGTCCCAGGCTCAGGTGACGCGCCGCGTAGACGTCTGCCATTCCGCCTCGGCCCAGCTTTCGAAGCACCTGATAATCACCGACTCGGCAGCCGACCAAACTGGCGGAAGACGTTTTTGTCTCGCTGCTGGGCGACTTGGGCGGACCGACGGCCGTGTCGTCCAAGCTTCCGACGGGTTTCTCCGATCCGCTTGTCAATGAACTGCCTTTGCTGATGAGGTGTGCGGTCGCCGCGCATCCGGAGGAGACAATTGGATCAAAGCGTCATTCAGGCTGCCGCTACGAAAACCCTCCAGATCCAGCGTCACGTAGCGAAACCCCAGATCCTTCAACTTCAACGTTAACGCACGTCGTTGGGCCGGATCCACTATCGCCATCATATCTGCTTCCCCCACCTCGATCCGAGCCATTTCGTCTCCGTGCAGCCGGACCCGAAGATTTCTATACCCCTGATCGCGCAACCACTGCTCGGATGCTTCGATCCGGGCCAGCCGCTGTGGCGTGACCTGCGTGCCATAAGCAATCCGGCTCGCCAAACAGGGGGATGCGGGAAGGTCCGCGTTCTCCAGCTGAAAGTACGCGGCCAGCCGCCGTACGTTCGCTTTCTCGATCCGAAGATCCGCCAGCGGGGTTCGCACACCGGCATTCGTCCCGGCCTGAATCCCTGGACGGTGATCCCCCAGATCATCCCAATTCGTGCCCGACAATACCTGCACCTCGTCAGCACCCCACTGTGACGCCAAGTCAACTGCCAATCCGGCGACTGCTTGATCGATGGCCTGATAGAGCGCGCGTTTGCAGTGGAAGCAACGATCCGGTTCATTGCGTTGATACTCCGGCCGATCCCCTTCGTCCGTTTCCACCAAGACGTGTCGAATCCCGATTTGAGCGGCAATTCGGGTGGCCCACTCACGTTGCCAGGCCGGGACGCTAGGGGAGACGGCGGTGACCGCAACGGATGAGTTTGGCAAGGCGCGAAATGCGGCGGCCGCCACCACACTGCTGTCGACGCCGCCCGAAAAAGCGATGGCCACCGATTGCATCTTGCCGATCACCGCAACCAACCGGTCCGCAATCGAATCAATCGCTTGGTTCGTCAACGCTGAATCAGAGGTCTTCGAGCTCATCTTCCCAACACCGTTGCCATCGCGGAACCCTCGCTGGTGTAGCTGAGGCAGAGCACGTGGTCCCGATCCAATGACCGAGCCTGCAGCGACAATCCCGAATCCGGTGCGATATGTTGATGCGGATGCGGTGGGATGACGTTGTGTGCGAGGGACAAGGCGGCTGTCGCCAATTCGACGAGACCGCTGACGCATCCGGTGTGCCCAACGTTGGCGATCGGAGCGCACCGAGGCGTTTTGGCGAAGTCGACGGACAACGCAGTCCGTTCGGCGGTATCCATGGCGGGGTCGCCCATGCCATGACTGACGATGAGCCCGATCTGATCCGCCTGCAAGCCGGCCGAGCTGATCGCCGCCTTTGCTGCTGCCGCGATTGCCAAATCGGGGGATCGCGCCCATTCCGGTTGACGATCCGCGCTGCGACGACGCTGCTCGATTGGATCCGTGCTGACGAATCGCGAAACACAGGATTCCACCCGAGCAAGACGCGAAGCACCGCGCTGAGCGGCCGAGGCGGACGATTCAATCAGCAGGGAGACCGCCGCCTCGCCCGGCACCACGCCTTGGGAATGCGGGTCGTGGGGTCGAGAGCTCTCGTCGACTGATTCGGCCGCCGCCGCAAATGGAAGGTCGCTGCTGTAGTTCAAGCGAGTCGTGTTCACCCGCGTCCCGGAACCACCACAGATCATGTAGTCAGCGTGACCCCGATCCAAGCAGGAGATCGACTCCGCCAAGGCCGCCGGACCTGAGACGTCCCCCAGAACCAGCGTGTTGTTGGGCCCATGAGCACCAACGGCAATGCCGACGTGACAGGTTGGCATGTTGGGCAAATACTTCAAC
>JBCCUO010000314.1:0-5388 GCA_039196805.1 Planctomycetota bacterium
ATTCGACCGACGAGTCGATCGCCGCCGTAGACGAAGACGGATTGGTGGACATCCGCGGTAGTGGCGAAGGGGCGGTGTTGGTTTGGTTTGGCAGCCAAGTCGCCCTTGCCCGGATGACGGTTCCGTACGGCCACGACGTGCCCGCGGAAGCGTATGTTGACGCGCCCCGTCAGAATTTCATTGATGAATTGACGCTACAGCAGCTCAAGACGCTGAATCTTCGCCCGTCACCACCCTGTAGCGACGACGTCTACTTGCGGCGCGCAACGCTGGACACGATCGGCCGATTGCCGACTCAAGAGGAACGCAAAAAGTTTGCGATGGACGCCTCCGTCGATCGGCGCAGCCAGCTGGTCGAGCGACTGTTGGCCAGCGAAGAGTTTGTCGACTACTGGGCTTACCGCTGGAGTGACTTGTTGCTGATCAACGGGAATCGTTTGCGGCCCGCTGCCGTGAAGGCGTACTACCAGTGGCTACACACCGCGATCAGCGAGAATCGACCTTGGGATCAGTTGGTGCGCGACATCTTGACTTCCAAAGGCGTGAGCACCGAGAACGGCGCGACCAACTTCTACGCTCTGCACCAATCGCCCGAGGAGATGACGGAGAACGCTTGCCAGGCGTTCATGGGGCTTTCGATAGGTTGCGCCAAGTGTCACAACCATCCGTTGGAGAAATGGACCAACGACCAGTACTACGCGATGGCCAACCTGTTTTCTCGCGTCCGAGCCAAGGGTTGGGGTGGCGAGTCGCGAAACGGTGACGGCATTCGCACGCTGTTCGTCTCTCAGCAGGGTGAATTGATCCAGCCAACGACCGGCAGGCCACAGCCGCCAGCGCCGCTGGATGCGGAGCCGATCGCGTTCAATGACCCTCGCGACCGTCGCGAAGTGTTGGCCCAGTGGATGACCGACTCGTCCAATCCGTACTTTGCTCGTTCGATCACCAACCGAGTTTGGGCGAACTTTTTCGGGCGCGGATTGGTGGAACAGGTCGACGACTTGCGACTCAGCAATCCGGCCTCCAATGAACCACTCTTGGCGGCCGCGGCCCAGCACTTGATTGATTCTCGGTTCGATCTGAAGCAGTTGATGCGATCGATCCTGACCAGCGAGACCTATCAGCGAAGCAGCCTGCCGCTGGATGACAACGTCGCCGAGTCAAAGTACCTCAGTCGATACTATCCCCGACGACTGATGGCGGAAGTGTTGCTCGATTCGATTGACCAAGTTCTGGAGACGAGCACTGACTTTAAGGAGATCGCGTTTTCGGGGGCTGACAAGCAGAAGACCGATTTCTATCCGGTCGGAACACGAGCAATTGAACTGTACGATTCCGCCGTCAACTCCTACTTCCTCAAGACGTTTGGACGGAATCCCCGTGACATCACTTGCGAGTGTGAGCGGAGTGACGAGCCGAGCATGGTGCAGGTGTTGCACCTTTCCAACGGCGAAACGCTGAACCCGAAACTGTCATCGGAATCGAACTTGATTGGTCGCCTGATCGCAGAAGGCGCGAATGATCAACAAGTGATCGAGGCACTCTTCGATCGAGCGTTGTGTCGTGCCCCGCAACCGTCGGAAATGACCCGTCTACTGGAGGTCGTTTCTGAGTACCAGTCGGAAGCAACGGGGGATGGCCCGGCGGCCCGACTGACAGCGTTGCAAGACGTTGCTTGGAGCGTTCTGACCAGTACCGAATTTACCTTCAATCACTGATCCTGTTGATATGCGTCCATCACTGACCTTGCTTGCCGCGCTGTCGGCTGGTTGCTTGCTTGCGTTGCCACTGAACGCAGCAGAGATCGTCGACTACACGCGTGACGTGTTGCCGATTTTGGAAGCTCATTGCGTTGCTTGCCACACTGCCGACGACGCCGAAGGCGGGCTGGTGATGGAATCGCACGCCGCCTTGATGCGCGGTGGCGACTCCGGGGTGGCGGTGACCGCGGGTGTTGCCGACAGCAGTCGCATGCTGCTGATGGCCTCCGGTGCGATGGAACCGGTGATGCCGCCCGACGGTGACGGACCCAGCGAAGCCGAGTTGGCGATTTTGGCCGAATGGATCAGGCAAGGTGCCCGCGGTCCCGAGGGTGACGCGCCGATCCGCCGCGACCTCCGCACTCCGACGATTCAGCCAAACCCTGAAATTTCATTGCCGATCACCTCCGTCGCATCCACGTCCGACGGACGCCTGACCGCGATCGGTCGATTCGGATCGATCGAGATCCGCTTGCGTGACGGCTCGCCGTTGACCGTGATTCGACAACCTCCGGGAATGCCCACGTTGGGAAAGATCAACTCCTTGGAGTTCACACGAGATGGATCGCGTTTGCTGGTCGCTTCGGGACTGACCGGAGCCAGTGGGCGCGCGGCGGTTTACGATTCAATGACCGGCGACCTGTTGTTGGAGATGCTTGGTCACTCCGACACCATCTATTGTGCCACGTATTCTCCGGACCAGAGTTTGATCGCGACAGCTGGCTACGACCGTGACGTTCTGCTTTGGGACGCGGACCGAGGTGAGGTATTGCGCACGCTTCAAGGCCACAACGGTGCCATCTTTGATCTGGCGTTCTCGCCCGATGGGCAGGTGCTGGTCAGCGCTTCGGCGGACGAGACGGCTAAGGTCTGGAGCGTCGCCAGTGGCAAGCGGCTAGATACGTTGAGTCAACCCGAGGGAGAGGTGTTCTGCGTCGACGTCACGCCGGATGGCCATTTCGTCGTCGCCGGAAGCGCCGACAATCGAATTCGCGTTTGGCAGCTGCGGTCAAAGCAATCGCCGCAGATCAACCCCATCGTGGCAACTCGATTTGTCGACGAGACACCGGTGACTCGCGCGGCCGTCTCTCCTGATGGCAAGTCTTTGGTAGTGGCAAGCGAAGCGGGGAACATCAAGGTCCTTCGCACCGACGACTGGTCGGTCGCGGCCGTGCTGGAAGCTGCCGAGGATACGGTCAGCGACTTGGTGACGACGGACCGCAGTGCCCTGGTGTCACTGATGAACGGCCGGTTGGAGACGCGATCGTTGCCTCATCTGAAAGCTCAAGCCAATGCTGTTTCATCGGTTAGACGCCCGGTTCATCTGGATCTGGGACCATTGGCTTCCCTGGATGAAATCGAGTTGCGGCAAGTCAATCCGAACCTTGCGGTACTCGCCATTCCCCGTGGCGCTACAGTTCGTGGATCCATCGCCGCGCCGTCAGAGTCAGACCGCTACAGTTGGCACGCCAAGCAAGGCGAAGTGTGGGCGATTGATGCCGACGCCATCAAGTCCAGCCGACTCGATCCTCTGATTCGCGTGCTGGACGCCAACGGCCAGCCGGTGCTGAGGGTGCGGTTGCAGGCGACGCGTGATACGTACTTCACGTTTCGTGGAAAAAACAGCACGCAGGTGAATGACTTTCGCTTGTTCGCTTGGCAGGAGATGAATCTGAACGACTATCTCTACGCTGCCGGGGAGGTGACGCGGTTATGGATGCATCCGCGTGGTCCCGATTCCGGCTTCGATGTCTATCCGGGGGAAGGCAATCGACGCACGTACTTCGGAACGACCCATGCTTCCCATGCGCTGGGCGAGCCCGCTTACATTGTGCGTCCGTTGCTTGACGGAGAGTCGCCGGCTGACAATGGGCTGCCCACCTTCGATGTTTTTTACGAGAACGATGACGATCCTGTACGGTTGGTCGGCAAGAACAGTCGCTTGGTCTTTACAGCGCCAGAAACGGGGACTTACACCATCGAGATTGCGGACGCGCGAGGAGAGGGGGCGGGAAACTCGTTGCAGCAGTCGGAGCCGAATCTCAACCAGTACGGGTATGAACTGAGATTGAGGGCGGCGAGGCCCAGCTTCAACGCGAAAGTGAATCCGATTAGCAAGCCGATTCCCAAAGGCACCGGTCGTGAGTTCAAGGTCACCGTCGATCGCTTGGACGAGTTTGATGGTCCAGTGACGTTTGAGCTTGTTGGGCTTCCCGACGGACTGCGCTCCAACACACCACTGGTCGTTGAACCGGGGCAACGCTTCGCCATCGGCACGATTTGGGCTGACCCGAATACCGATGCTTGGCAAGGCGAGGTCGAGCCCCATGTGACTGCTTCGGCGACCATCCTGGGACGCCATGTCGAACGCTCAGTCGGGTCGGTTGGCAAACTGAAACTGGCCGATCCACCGAAGGTGGTTCCCTCGCTACACCCCAAACAGGGCGACGTGGCGATTGGCGAGGGTTGGACGTTAATCATTAAGCGTGGAGAGACGGTGACCGCACGAGTTCGCCTCGCACGCGACAACTTCGACAAGGAAGTAAGTTTCGGAAAGGAAAAGTCAGGACGCAACGCGTCACACGGTGTGATCGTCGACAACATTGGACTGAACGGATTGATCGTGTTGAAAAATAGCGACGAGCGAGTGTTCTTTGTTACCGCTTCGCCCACGACATCGCTGGGTGAGCGCAGTTTCTTCTTGACCGCCAACGTCGACGGCGGACTCACGACGCAACCGATCACCGTAAAGGTCGTCCCCTGATCCGGCGTCGTCGTATCCTCCGCGCAGCGAATTTGACGGACAAATCGTCGACAGACCACTCCGTGGTCCCGAGCCGCATCCGCCGCACTACATTCAAACAATGCTTTGCACCCGGGGGCGATCGCAGATCATTCTTCGGCCCAACGGGCCGGCCGTTTGCCTAGCCAAGTCCGCGGGCCTTGGTTGCAATCGTACAGCGATTTCGGTGGCGCCGGCTACGACTTTTCGTATCGGACTCGGTACACCGGGATTTGGTGCATCCGGCTACGACGCTCGAAGTGCGTGCGGTAGTCCAAGTCATGCTCAGCAGCGATTTCTTCTTCGGGAATCGGCACGCCCAGCTCAGGTGCAACGAGCGCAATCATCTCGATTGTTAGTTCGAAGTAGTCCAACACATCGGTCCAGAAGTGAAATCGTCCTCCAGGTTTCAATGCACGGCTGAAGTTTCGCACGCTCGTTTCGTTTACGGCTCGTCGCTTGCGGTGCTTGCTCTTCCACCAGGGGTCAGGGAAGTAAACGTGAACACCGCCTAGCGATCCGGGCAACACGCGATCGCGGAACAGTGGCTCTGCGTTTCCCGAAATCATCAGCGCGTTGCGATTGCCGGTTCGCGCAAGCTTGCCAGCGGCATGCTTGGCGTACTTGGCCATGATTTCGATGCCCACGAAGTTGGACTGAGGGTTGACGGACGAGGCGTTGGTCAGGAATAACCCTTTTCCAGAGCCGACTTCGATCTCCAGCGGCCGTTCGTTTTGAAACAGGGTTTGGCTGGTTAACTGATCCGGCAAGTCATCTACGTCGCGAAACCAGGGTTGGATGTCGATGGACGCGGCGGGTCGGCGAATGGGACTGCGGGGCATGCTG
>JBCCUO010000315.1:0-5384 GCA_039196805.1 Planctomycetota bacterium
AACAGCGGATCGCTCAGCTGGGCGAGTGGGTCCAGCCGGGTTCCCCAATCTGCACGCTCGTTCGCCTCGATCGTCTGCGTGTCGAAGGAGACGCCGAAACCGGATCGGTCGCGACCGGCACCCCCGTCGTCGTCAAAATTCAGCCTGGACGCAACTTGCCCTTGATGGAAATCGAGGGCCGCATCGGCTTTGTCAGCGCCCAAGTCAACAGCAACAACCACCACCGGGTATGGGTCGAGATCGATAACCAAAAGCAAGGTCGCGACTGGATCATCAAACCCGGCATGCAAGCCAAGATCGAAATCCAATCCCCGTAGCTAGACGCAGTCACCCCAGCCCGAAGCGCCAATCCCAGCCCGAAGCGCCAGCGAGAGGGCCCCGTACAAAACAAAGAAATCGCCCGCGCAGCGATCAAAACAAACAACGGAAGACTCCGCCGGTCGCTTGCGCTTCCCGCTGAGATGCACTACCGACTCACTTCCCATGTCAGCCCGAAGCGCCAGCGAGAGCCCCCGCAACAAAACGAGCCCATCGCCCGCGCAGCGATCAAAACAATTCACTCCTCCACCGGTCGCTCGCGCTTCCTGCTGAGACACACCAGACCCGCCCCGAACCCGTCGTAAACGCTCCCTTCTCTCATGACAACCCTTGCCGAATCACTGGTCAGCAGCTCGTCGCGGGCGCTCACTGTGCGCCGGCGCCCAGACCTGACAGCCAGTCGGCATCGCTATCAGGGAACGGGATACTGGGTGGTCAAAGAACCGGTGGGGTTGCAGTACTACCGATTTCACGACGAAGAGTACTTCATCCTGAACATGCTGGACGGGCATGTCAGCTTGCAACAAATCAAAGACGGCTTCGAACAGCGATTCGCTCCGCAAAAGATCACCTTCGGTGACCTGCAGCAATTCATCGGCATGCTGCACCGCAGTGGGTTGGTGATCAGCAACTCGCCGGGACAGGGAAAGGCACTTCGCGAACGTGGCCGCAAGAAGAAGAACAAAGAACTCTTCGGCAAACTGTCAAACATCTTCGCGATTCGTACTCGCGGGATCGACCCAGAGAAGCTGCTCAACGGCTTGCTTCCTTGGTTTGGGTGGATGTTCACCGTACCCGCGTTGATCCTCTTTGGGATTCTGCTGGCGTCCGCGTCACTGCTGCTGGCAACACAGTACGACGTCGTCTACGCCAAGCTTCCCACGTTCCAACAGTTCTTTGCTGCGGATCGTTGGTTGATCCTGGCGGCCACGATGGCGATCGTCAAAGTGCTGCACGAGTTTGGACACGGCTTGAGCTGCAAAAAATTCGGCGGCGAGTGCCACGAGATCGGCTTCATGCTGCTGGTCTTCACACCCTGCCTGTACTGCAATGTCTCCGATTCTTGGATGCTGCCCAACAAGTGGAAACGTGTTTGGATTGGGGCCGCCGGCATCTACGTCGAAATGATCTTGGCGTCAATCGCCACGTTCGTCTGGTTCTTTAGCGAACCCGGAACGACGATCAACGACCTCAGTCTCAACATGATGTTCCTCAACGCTGTCAGCACGGTGTTGGTCAACGGAAATCCGCTGTTGCGATTCGACGGCTATTACATCCTGATGGACCTCTTGGAGATCCCCAATCTTCGCCAGAAAGCGACCGAAGTCCTCAAGCGATGGTTTCAAAAGACGTGCTTGGGCCTGGAACTGCAGGATGATCCCTTCCTGCCGACGCGTGGCCAATTCATGTTCGCGCTGTTCACGATCGCTAGCGTGATTTACCGCTGGGTCGTGGTCTTCTCGATCTGTTGGTTCGTGATCAAAGTCTTAGAACCCTATGGATTGCAGGCGATCGGTCGCTTGTTGGCCGTGGCGGGGTTTGCCGGATTGGTGATGCAACCAATCATTCAGACGTACAAATTCATCCGCACTCCTGGGAGGCTGGCCAAAGTGAAACGAGGTCGTTTGCTCGCAACGTTGGGGATTGTTGGTGCCGTTCTAGCGGCAGTTTGCTTCATCAAGCTGCCACACCACGTCGACTGTGCCTTCGAAGTCCAAGCTCGCGAAGCCGGCAAGGTCTACGCGGGTGTTCCGGGACGTATCAAGTCGACCGTCAAACCGGGAACCCGCGTGAAGGTCGGAGACACATTAGCGGAACTCGAGAACCCAGATCTAGAAATCCGACTGGTCGACCTAAACGGAGAACGCGAGGTGGCCGAGGTCAAGTACGCCACGCTCAAACGACAAGTCCGCGACGACCCTTCTCTCTCCGCCCAGTGGAACTATCAAAGGGAGATGATCAAGTCGATCGAAGAGTTGCTCAGGGAGACCAACGAGGAAGTCGAGCGGCTGACGATCGTCGCCGAACAAGATGGCATCGTTTTGCCGCCACCCGAGCGACCCAAGCAAGACACCGGCGACGGCAGGCTACCGGGATGGACCGGTTCTCCGCTTCAGGAAAAGAACCGCGGCGCGACGTTGTCTCCCGAGGACCTATTGTGCGAGATCGGCGATGCCGAATCGTTCGAAGCCGTGTTGGTCATCGATCAGGGTGACGTCCAGCTGGTCGACGTCGGACAAGGCGTCGACCTCAAGCTGGATGCTCAACGCATGACGCATTTCTCCGGCGAGATCACCGACTTGTCCAAACAGGAACTCAAGAACGCGTCGTCCAGCCTTTCCAGTCTGACCGGTGGAAATCTGCAGACCGAGATGGACCCCCGCACCGGTCAGATCAAGCCGCGAAGTGTCTCGTACCAGGCCAGAGTACCGATCGATCCTGATGCAATGGAGATCGCAATGCGCCCCGGCTACCGCGGCGTCGCGAAGGTTCACGTCGCACCGATGTCACTCGGCAGTCGCCTCTGGAGGTTCGTCGTCAAAACCTTCAACTTCGAACTGTAAGTCGAGAGACCACTCCGTGGTCCCGAGTCCACTCGCACCGCGCAGCGAATCAATGCAACCATCGCCCCAAACAGAGCGCAATGACCAGCCTGGCTCACGGAGTGAGCGGGCTACATTGTCGAGAGACCACTCCGTGGTCCCGAGTCCTCCCAAGAACTGACTTTTCCTCTACGACCAAACACCAACCACCAATTCCCCCAAACCACGCCGTTTAACACGGCTGAATACCAATTCCCCTTTTTGTTTCGCAGCGTGGACCGTCCGCGTTGCAGCTACCCCTCGGATCGGTAGGATTCTGACTTGACATCACCGCTCGCTGATTCATCACGAGCGGTCCAAGACAAACTCAACCATCCACAGATTTACTCTCATCGGAGAATCCGAAGAAATGGCCGACACCCAGCCAGCCGACGCAGAAAAGCCAGCCGCCGCACCTGCCCCAGCCGAGAAGGCTCAGACCCAGCAACCCGTTCAAGTTCAAGTGGAAGACGCCAACGCGTTGGCCACCTATGCCAACTTCTGCCGCGTCACCGGATCGCCTGAAGAGCTGATCATTGACTTCGGCTTGAACCCTCAGCCGATCGGTGTTCCCAAGGATCCGATTCAGGTCAAGCAGCGCATCATCGTCAACTTCTACACCGCCAAACGATTGCTGGCCGCACTGCAGATGTCGGTCGCCCGTCATGAATCGGTCTTCGGCGTGTTGGAAACCGACATCAACAAGCGAGTCCGTCCCGGACTGCAGCAGCCCGCCGCTCCGCAAGCGGCAGCCCCCAAAGCCGACGGCTGATCCTCAGCTGCATCGAGATCAATCCAAGAGCCACGTGGTCCCCACCACCGTGGCTCTTTCGCATTGTCGACAGACCACTCCCTTGGTCCCGAGCCGACTCGCACCGCGAAGCGAATCGAGCAGACAGTCGTAGGGGAAGCCGCGAAGGCTTTCGACAGCCCGACGATTATCTTGACGCCACCCGCTGAGGGCCGAAACTCTCCGCGAGTTCCGCTACGGTTCCGACTTTGTCGACAGCTCACTCCGTGAGCCCGAGCCGCATCCCACCGCGAAGCGAATCGACCGCCCAAATCGTAGCGGAAGCCGCGAAGGCTTTCGAAAGGGCGACCACTCATCGTCACGCCACCCGCTGAGCGCCGAAACTCTACGCGAGTTCCGCTACGGTTCCGAATTTGTCGACAGCTCACTCCGTGAGCCCGAGCCCTCCCGCTCCTGAGCCTAGCCTTCGGAGAAGGCTGGCTACATGGTCGACAGATCACTCCATGATCCCGAGCCCGCTTCCCACAGCACCTAGACGTCTTCCAGTCTGCGCCTCATCTCCTGCACCACCGCACCCGGCTCCTCGGCATCCCTCACCGCCCCCGTCACCGCCACGCGCCGGACTCCGGCCGCGATCACTTGATCGAGATTCCCTGGATGAATTCCGCCGATCGCAAACGCCGGCAGCGAAATCTCACCAGCCACTTCCTTCAAGAACGCCACCCCAGGAAACTCGGAGAAGTTCTTCGTTGTCCCGGGAAACGTTGGACCACAGCCGATGTAGTCCACCGGCAACGACTCGGCCCCTTTCGCTTGAGCAAGGTCATGAGTGGACAGCCCAAGGAGTCGCTGCTCTCCGATCAATCGCCGAGCCTCCGCGGCTGGCAGTTCCTCTTGCCCGACGTGCGCGCCGTCAGCATCTGCGGCAACCGCTAGGTCACATCGGTCGTTTACGATGAACAACGAATCGGTATCGCGGACTGCCTTGGCACCCGCACGAGCCCGTTCGAAGAGCGTTCGATCATCGGCCGACGGATCTCGCAGCTGCACTAAGCCCGCGCCCGCTGTTACTAACATCTTCACCCAAGAAACGAACGCGTCAATGGATTCCCTGCAATCGATCAAAACGTAAACCGACGCGGCTTGAAGACGTTGGACCCGACTTGCTCGAATGGCAGACAACTCGGCATCGCGGCAGACGGTATAGCATCGATATCGAATTGCCTCGACCACCTTGGCAAAGTCACCATCGATGACTTTGCCGTACTCTTCTAGGCAGCGTATCGCTTGCTGCGTCCGCGAAGCTGCCGCGGCTAGCACATCTGACACGCGCATCCGCCGATACTCAGAGTCTCCTTCCGTGCCAGTTCCGACATCCCGCGATGTGTCCCGCGCCGCGATCAGGTCAGCGCGAGGCAATCGAGCAATCGCGGCTGCCAGATCATGTCTCAGCGACTTCCACTCGCTTGCCGCCGCGGCGTCGTCCTGCAAGAACCGCGCGTACTCTTCCATCGTGCGCAGCCCCTCGGCAGCCCGGTTTGCCGCCGCATCCAGAATCCGAAACACCGAACGATCAGCCGTCACACCCATTCTCAAAACACACCTCTGAACCCACAGCGAACCTTCTCAAAGCGAAACAAAAGTCTCCGCCCAAAGCAAACATCTCAGCCCGAAGCAAATATCTCAGCCCGAAGCAAATATCTCAGCCCGAAGCAAATATCTCAGCCCGAAGC
>JBCCUO010000316.1:0-5384 GCA_039196805.1 Planctomycetota bacterium
AGGTCGCCGCGGTCGCATCAAGTATTGGTCGGTCGACTTGACCTGCCAAACGCAGGGTCCTCACCGGGCCCCGATCCAAACAACACTCGAATTCCTCTTCACCGGTAACGCAAGAACCAGTTATGGCCGCAACGATCTACTATGAAAACGACGCTGATCTCTCTCACTTGAAAGGGAAGACGATCGCCATCCTTGGCTACGGGTCACAGGGGCACGCCCAAGCCCAAAACCTTCGCGACAGCGGCTGCACGGTCGTCATCGGTCAACGTGAAGGATCGCCCAACTACGACCTGGCCGTCTCACACGGATTCAAGCCGACGTCGGTTGCGGATGCGACCAAGCAAGCCGACGTGATCAACATGTTGCTGCCCGACGAAGTTCAGGCCGACATCTACAACAATCATGTCAAGGACAACCTTAGCCCGGGTAACGTCCTGATGTGCTCGCACGGCTTCAACATTCACTTCGGACAGATCGCTCCTCCCAAGGGAATCGACACGCTGCTGGTCGCTCCCAAAGGGCCCGGCCACCTGGTTCGCAGCGAGTACGAAAAGGGCGGTGGTGTCCCCTGCTTGATCGCTTTGGGCGAAGGCGCCTCCGAAGCCACCAAGCAGATTGGACTGGCCTACGCAAAGGGCGTCGGTGGCACACGAGCGGGTGTGATTCAGACGTCGTTCGCAGAAGAGACCGAGACCGACCTATTCGGTGAGCAGGTCGTGTTGTGCGGTGGCGTCAGCGAGTTAGTCAAGGCTGGCTACGAAACGCTGGTTGAAGCGGGCTATAGCCCGAGATGGCCTACTTTGAATGCATGCACGAGCTGAAATTGATCGTCGACCTGCTCTACGAAGGCGGCCTCAGCTACATGCGTTACAGTATCAGCAACACGGCTGAGTACGGCGACTATGTCAGCGGACCCCGAGTGATTACGGCGGAAACGAAGGCGGAAATGAAACGCATCTTGAATGACATTCAAACCGGCGAGTTCGCTCGCAAGTGGATCTCGGAAAACCGTGCCGGAGCACCTTTCTTCAAGACCACTCGTCGACGCGAACAGCAGCATGGCGTTGAACAGATCGGTCGTGGCTTGCGGAAGATGATGACCTGGATCGACGAAAAAGAAGTCTGATGTCAGTCTCGCGGTCGCCCCTTCCTAGTGTTAGCGCCCTGACGCAGCTGCAGATCGATGCCGTCCAGCGATGGCATCATCAGCCCATCGACGCTCCGTTTGACGGCTTTGAAGCGTTGGTTTGTCGCCAGCACGAGTTCAACTATCGTCTCTGGCACCAGGAAGACATCGCACGCAGCCCATCGGTGACCGATACCGAGATCGCGACCGTGAAACGCGAAATCGACAAGCTGAATCAACAACGAAATGACATGATCGAGAAAGTCGATGATGCCATCACCGATACGTTGGCTCAGCTTGATGTCCATCCATTGGCCGATGCGACGCTGGCGACGGAGACACCTGGCAGTGCAATCGATCGGCTGTCCATCATGTCATTGCGGCTGTACCACTATCGCGAGCAGCTGGAACGCACAGACGTGGACCAATCCCACCGTCAAAAGGTCCAAGACCGGATCTCGCTCTGCGAGACCCAGCATCGTGATCTGACGCAGTCGCTGCAGGAACTGTTGGACGATCAGTTTGCCGGTCGTAAAATTCATAAGACGTACCGACAGATGAAGATGTACAACGATCCGTCGTTGAATCCCGAAATCTACAACGAAGTCGACAGCTGAACATGGGAGCCAAAAACGTTTTGGGTGGCGACTTGGCCTCGTGCAGTACCGATCCAATGACCGGTTACTATCGCGATGGCTGCTGCAATACGGGTGGGGATGACGTCGGCATCCATACGGTCTGCACGCAAGTGACAGCCGAGTTTCTCGAGTTCAGCCGTGATCGGGGAAACGATCTGATCACACCCAATCCGCTCTATCGGTTCCCAGGCCTCAAGCCTGGTGATCGCTGGTGTCTGTGTGCCGCTCGGTGGAAAGAGGCGTTTGATGCCGGCAAGGCTCCCCCGGTGGTCTTGGAGGCGACGCACATTTCGACCCTCGAGTACGCCAGCCTGGAAGAGCTTCAGCAGCACGCCGTCGACAAGTAACGGAACCCGCGCCGAAAGCAGCCGAACTCTCGAAGGGTTTCGGCCATCCCCTGGCGGAACTCGCGAAGAGTTGCGCCGCTCACCGCCTCCATACCAAGACCCCTTCGGTCGCGATCAATCTGATCGAAATGGCGTCTCAGATGTAGTCAGAACGACACCACTCGTTGGAGACAAATGATTCTCGTCGCGGGTCGCATAAGCCTCTCCGAGACAAGGACTTGCGCTGATCGATCGGCGGTCAATTCCCCATTGGCATCGGCACTGCATTCAGGATGTTTCGACCCAGGCATCGCACCGATTGCGAATGTCGCCCCCCATATCCTGGAGACTCTGGAATGTTCAAGAAGATCTTTTTCGCGGTCGCATTGGCTGCCGCCCCATTGATGTTTGCCGGTGAAGCGGCCGCCGAATACTGCCCTGGCGACTTTGGCTATCGCGGCTATCGCCCAAGCTACGGATACAGCTACCGTCCGCCCATCCCGCGTTATCCAGCCCACTACTACTCCCGATATCGTGGAGTCGGGCCCGTTTCGCCGTTCGGTTATGGGGTCGGCTTTGGCAGCCCCTATCGCTACGGAGTCGGGTATCCGTTTTACGGTCGCTCAGGCACCGCGATCGGCATCAACCGAGGTGGCTTCTCGCTCCACATCGGACGCTGACGCGTGCCGTGGGAAGGGCTTCAACGGAAGGAGAGCGGCAGCCAGTTTTTCAGCGGGCTGCCGCTTCCACGCTTGCGACAGCTGCGGCTACGGCATTCAACCACAAGATTTCTCATCGTCGCGTTTCCTCTCTCAACGACGATATGTGCCCTCGAGTCCCAGTTTGAGCTTCATCTCAAACTGCTTTCGGTCTGCAAACTCTTGGGTACGCAAGCGTCAACCCAACCGCGTTGTATCGTGTCAGGTGAACGGGCGCAAAGCCGATCGGTTCAGCACCATTTCGGATGACATAAGTGCCGACGTAACAATCCCTCAGAGTCTGAGACTCGGTGTCCACGCCAAGCCAAATCAGGTCCAGGACGATGTTGAAGGGTCCGAACAACCAAATCAACATCCGAAAGGCCATCGTCATCAGCGAAGGTTTCCGGCCCCGTGTCGTGACGATCATCAATCCAAGCAGCCGATAGCCGATAGTTCGAATGCGACATCGTTTCAGTGGGACCAGGTAGACCCAAACGGTCGCAAACCAAAACAGGAAAAAGATGGCGGACGGATCAAAGTACGGGTCGATGTTCCACGACACGATTGCGATCGGCACCCACAGCGATACGCCGGCAAGCAAAAGAACGACGCTATCGATCAAGCTGACCAACAATCGCCGCGTGAAGCCCGGGTAGTCTTCAGGCGCGTAGTAGGCTCCGTTTCCAAGGGAATGATCCTGCGCCATCTTGCCCTGAATGTTTAGTGTTTGAACGCGCGGCCAGCATCCTCCCATCACGTCGACTACGATTCAGCTTACACGATGCGCTCGACGCATGTCGGCGAACCATGTCGTCGACGACACTGCGCCCCAGAACGAAGAATTGACTCTCGATGAAGTTGAAGCCGACTCGATCCTCCCTCCTTGGCCTTGGCCTTCGACGTGCCGTCCAGGTGATGTTGTTTCTCTTGCCGGGATTCATCGGTGTCTCGGTCGCGGACGAGCCGTTCTTGAAAACCGATGTGGTCGTGTACGGTGGCACGCCGGCAGGCATCGCTGCGGCTGTCGAGGCTGGAAAAGGTGATGCGAGTGTTTTGGTCGTGGAACCGTACCGCTACGTGGGCGGAATGCTGACCAACGGCTTGTCGCACGCGGACTTCCGTTCGTTTGAAGGGATCACCGGAAGCTACCTGGAACTGACCCAGCGCGTGCAGCGGTTCTATCGGGACACCTACGGCGCTGACTCGCCGCAAGCCCTCGGGAACTTTCGCGGCACGCACGCGGAACCATCGGTCAACCGGACCGTCTTCCAGAGCTGGCTCGCTGAGTACCCCAACATCCGTGTTGTCACTCAAACGCAACTGGTGTCCGTAGAGATGGAACCGAATCCGCAAGACGACTCGTCGAATTCTGAGGAACGGGCAATCGAGAGCATCTTGGCTCGGGGGCCAGACGGCAGACTTGTCAAAATCAATGCCCAGCATTGGATCGACGCAAGCTATGAAGGCGACCTGATGGCAGAAGCAGGATGCCAGTATCACATTGGCCAAGAGGCCGCCGACACCTACGGCGAGTCACTCGCACCAGCATCGCAGAACGGTGCGCTGCAGGGGTACAACTTCCGCATCGTTGTCACCGACGATCGTGAAAACCAGATCGACACGCCGAAGCCTGAACACTACGACCGAGAAGACTTCTTGCCGCTGCTGCCATTGATTGATTCCAAGCAAATCGACAAGCCCTTTTGCATGGCGAGCGGCGATCCTCGTGCGATCTTCAAGGCACAGGAGCCGCCTTTGCCCAACGGCAAGTACGACGTCAACGATGTTTCCAACGGTCGCGTTCGACTCTCTTTGCCGCAGATCAACGACATGTGGCCTGATGGCGGCGAGGCAAACCGCCAACGACTCTTTGATGACCATGTCCGGCACCAAATCGGACTGCTGTACTTCGTGCAGAACGATCGATCGGTTCCCAAGTGGTTTCGCGATCAGGCGAATCGATTCAAGTTGTGCGCCGATGAATTCACGGAAACCTCGGGGCTGCCTGACCAGCTCTATGTCCGCGAAGCACGACGCATGATCGGCCGCTACGTCTTCACTGAGAACGACGTCGCCTGCGTCGACGGAGTGCGAGCACGATTGCAGTCCGCAGCGATTGCGATGGGGGATTACGGTCCAAATTGTCATGGCACGGGCCACGACGGACCGAGGATCGGTGGACGTCACCGAGGCGAGTTTTACAAACGTTGTCCGCCATATCAGATTCCGATCGGTGTCTTGCAGCCCGTCCGGGCCAACAACCTACTGGTGCCCACAGCCTGCAGCGCGTCGCACGTCGGCTTTTGCGCACTGCGCCTTGAGCCGATCTGGATGTCGCTTGGGCAAGCCGCGGGCATCGCGACTCGATTGGGCGTCAAGTCGGGTATGCCGATCACCAAGGTGACCGCGACTGACGTCCGTAAGCATTTGCACCGGAGCGGTGCGGCGACGCTCTACATCAGCGACGTACGCGAGTCAGACAATGACTTCCAGATGGGCTCAAGGCGCAGTGCGCAAAAGCCGACGTGCGACGCGCTGCAGGCTGTGGGCACCAGTAGGTTGTTGGTCCGGACGGGCTGCAAGACACCGATCG
>JBCCUO010000317.1:0-5353 GCA_039196805.1 Planctomycetota bacterium
CCGGCAAGACCACCACCATCTCCTGCTTGGTGGGGTTGCTTCGGCCCCAGTCGGGATCGATGTCGTTGGGGGACCAACCGTTTCAGCCGCAGGATCGCCCCGGTGATCGAGCCCGGTTGGGATGGGTGCCGCAGGAACTGGCGCTCTACGAACCTCTCTCGGCTTTGGAGAACCTACGTTTCTTCGCCTCAATGGCTGGACTGACAAGATCGACGATTGGGGAAGCTGTCGATCAGGCCCTGGAGTTGGCCGGGCTAACCGATCGGGCCGCCGATCGCGTGGCCACCTTCAGTGGCGGCATGAAGCGTCGACTCAACTTGGCCATTGCCACGCTTCACCAACCCGATCTGCTGTTGTTGGATGAACCAACGACCGGCGTGGATCCCCAGTCTCGGAATCACCTTTTTGAGACCCTGATCCGACTCAAGTCAGCGGGGATGACCATGCTTTACACGACGCACTACATGGAAGAGGCCCAACGGCTTTGCGACCGAATCACGATCATGAACCAAGGAAAGGTGATCCGTCAGGGGACCTCGCAAGCGTTAGCCGACCAGATCGGAGACCCCGAGGCAAATCTTGAAACGGTCTTCTTGCACCACACGGGAGTCAGCCTGCGTGACTAACGCTCTACACGCTGCGTGGCTGATCGCCCGCAAGGATCTTCAAGTCTACTTCCGTGACCGTTCCGCGTTGCTGCTGGGATTCCTGCTTCCCATCGCGCTGATGACGGTGCTCGGGTTTGTCATGGGCAAATCAAACCAGGGCGGCAGCATGGCCAAAGTCACCATCTTGGTGTCGGCTGAAAACACCGGTGAAGCCGCGGAGCAACTGCTCCAGCAGCTTCGATCCACCGACATGTTGCGTGTCGTCCCGGGACCCAATCAGCCGGCTGTGACCGCCGAACAAGCACGTCGAGCCGTCGCCGACGGCGAGCGATCTCATGCAATCCTGATTCCAGCCGACTACGGTTCCGCGGGCGGCGCAGATTTGACGTTGATCCGTGATCCGGGTCGACAGATGGAAGACAGCATTGTTCGCATCTCACTGATGCAAGCGGTTTTCGCCAGCAGCGGGACTGATCGCTGGCAAGCGGTTCTCTCAGACCAACTGGAGCAGGCGGGCATGGACTCGTCATCGCTCACAGTTGTTCAGGAACGAATGCAACAGCTGCAGTCTTCGATCGATTCTTGGGCGCAACCCGATGACGAAGATAACGACGAACCAGAGGCTCCCGTTCAGGACGACTCCGCCGTGTCATCGATGGGTGCTGGAATGTTCTCGATGGAGTTCCTGGACTCAGCGATCGGACTCGAGACCGAAGACCAAACGCCGCCGAAGCGATCGAAGAACGTGACCTACATGTTGGCTCAAGCCGTCTGCGGGGTCAGCGTGATGATGTTGATGTTCGGGCTGGCCAGTTGCGCGTCCACCTTGATCCAAGAGCGAGATGGACGAACACTTCAACGACTCATCGTCTCCGCGGTACCACGAGGCAGCCTGCTGGGTGGCAAAGCGTTGTTCATCATGATCGTCGGCGCGATACAGATGCTGGTCCTGTTTCTGTACGGCGAGATGATTTTTGGTGTCGGCATCTTTCAGAGTCCGCTCACGCTTGCGGTGGTCAGCCTGGTGTGGGTGCTGTGTGCCGGCGCCTATGCGTTGCTGTTGGCGGCCATAGCCAGGACGACGAAACAAGCTGACGGCATGGCGACGATCTTCAATATCGTTCTGGCTGCCCTGGGCGGATGCTGGTTCCCGCTTCAGATCCTGAATCTACCCTGGTACGCCGATTGGCTGACCAAGTCGACGATGACGTACTGGTCGATGTCTGCTTACCAACAACTCTTTTGGAATGGGCAAGACCTTTCAAATCGTTCGATTCAATTTGCGCTGATGATCCAACTCGGATTCGCGGTGGTGATGGCGATCGCCGCCCGCTGGGTGTTTGGGCGCAATTACCTCAGCGATCGAGCCGCCGACTAGTGACCCATAGCAGATGCCGCGCAGGTTTTCGAGCAGCTGCCACACGGAAACGCTTCGCGAGTATCGCTACATCGAAATCGCCGGGTCGTCCAACCCAAACTCGTTCAGCCAATCCGGCAAGCAGCGAACCTGTGTCTGAATTCCTGTCTTGGGATGTCGGAATTCCAGCTTCTCGGCGTGCAACGCGATTCTGTCGTGTTCGCCTGGCCACGGGTCGCCGCCGTAGAGTGTGTCCCCAAGGATCGGAATCCCACGTGCGGACGCCTGAACACGGAGCTGATGCATTCGCCCGGTGTGCGGATGCAGACGCAACACGGATTGGCCGATTCCCGCGTCGACACCCAGCGACTCGACACGCGTTTCGCAGCGGCGTCCGTCTGGGTCATCCTGATCGGAGATTTCCGCGCGGGCCTCGTCTTTGACCTTCTTCAGCCGGTCGATCCAAATTAACGGCTCGACTTTCGCGTGCCCACGAACGATCGCCAAATACGACTTGACGATCATTCGCGACTCGAACTGCTGAGAGATCAAACGCGCGGTCTTTTTGGTCAGAGCGACCAACAGCAAGCCGCTGACGCTGCGATCTAGTCGGTGCGGGAGAGCCAAGTAACCCGCATCAAGATTCAATTGCAGTCGGATGCGCGTTTCCACGCTTTCGATTCCGGCCGCGGCTTGGCTGGGTAGGCCGGAGGGCTTGTTGATCGCGATCAACGAATCAGACTGCCAAACAATCGGAAGCATGAAGTAAGAGTGCCGTTGTTGATCGTGGCGGATGCTGCCAGGCTTGCTTAATAACTCTCAGCCCGAAGCGCGACCGACAGGGACTTCACCCATCGCTTGCGTGCCTGGCCAAAAACAGACGCGAGTCGTGGCAGAGAGAACTAAACCAAGAATCAACTCCGGTTTTCGGCTAGCCGTCAGAGCTCTGGTGAGTCCCGCTATGCAAACTGATGCTTGATCGTTCCCCTGCGCATAAAAAAACGAGAGATCCCGGCCACGATGGTCAAACTGAAACAGCTTTCCCAATTCGCGGATCTCTCGTCACTGATTGTTGTAGGCTTTCGCTTGCCTGCGTCAAGGGTCATGTTGGTGTTCCGCACTACGTTTTGCCGCGGCAACGAATGATGAACCCGCCACCGACTCCCACCTCTGATGACCACTTGCACTTTGTCACGGGCAAGTTGGCACAGCAAGCTGTCCGTGACATCGTTGACCAGCTTGCTTCACAGTACGGTTTTGCATACTCGATCGATGTGCTTCCGATCACGGTTGCGGCACTGATGACACCCAAGTGGATCGGTCGACACTTGAACGTTCCCCAGCAAACGACACACATCGTTGTTCCTGGATATTGCGAGACGGGGCTCGATGCACTTGCGGAGGCCCATTCAGTCGTCGTGTTGCGTGGTCCCAAGGACTGCCGCGAACTACCCGAATGGTTCGGCGGCGAACGACAGCCCATCGACTTGAGCGACCACTCGATCGAAATCATTGCGGAAATCAACCACGTTCCGCGGCAGAGCATCGACAACGTGGTGGCGACAGCCAAGCGAATGGTGGCCGACGGGGCGGATCGAATCGACCTGGGCTGCGATCCATCGACCCGCTGCCCAGTGATCGGCGACTACGTCGCTGCGCTCACCGATATTGGTATCACGACGTCGATCGATACTTTCGATTCTTGGGAAGCTCAGCAAGCGGTCGCGCGAGGGGCCTCGCTGGTCTTGTCGGTGAATTCCAGCAATCGTCAAGCTGCCGTCGACTGGGGAGTCGAAGTGGTGGCGATTCCGGATGCTCCAGGAGACTCCCATAGCCTGGAGAACACGGTCCAGTTTTTGGATTCCCAGGGCGTGGCTATGCGGCTGGATCCGATCCTGGAGCCGATTGGGGCGGGACTCGCCGAATCGTTGGTCCGGTACGCTGACGTTCGTCGCAAGTACCCAAATCGCGCAATGATGATGGGGATCGGCAACCTGACGGAGCTGACCGATGTCGATTCCGCCGGCGTGAACTTGATCTTGCTCGGGATCTGCCAAGAGCTGGGCATCCAAAGCGTGTTGACAACCGAAGTGACCAATTGGTCTCGATCGAGTGTCAAAGAGTGTGACATCGCGCGTCGGATGACACACTTTGCCGTTCGCAACGGAGTTCCGCCAAAGCGATTGTGCGATCAGCTGGTCCAGCTTCGCGACCCGAAACTCCGTGACTATCCCGACAGCGGCTTGGCGGACCTCGCGGAATCGCTAAAGGACAACAACTACCGATTGTTTGCGCAGCGCGGACAACTTCACCTGATTGCCGCCAACACGCATCTGACTGACAGCGATCCGTTTCACTTGTTCGATCAGTTGATGAAACAGCCGGTCAGCTCCAACGTTGATCCCGGCCACGCGTTCTATCTGGGATACGAACTTGCCAAGGCGTCCATCGCGTTGCAGTTGGGAAAGCAATACAACCAAGACCAGGGGTTGCACTGGGGTCACCTGACCGTTGAAGAAGACCTGCACCGCCTGGAACGAAAACGTCGTTCGCAGCCATGATCCCTTTCTGCTCCGTGAAAGCGGCGAGTCACTCCATTTTCGTGGCGCAATTGATGCAGACTCTCATCCGCACATCGCTTACCAGCATCCAGTCGATGATGATTCGTCCATGAGTCTTGATCAGCTTCCTGTCGTTCGCCCCCTGGGAAAGGGCGTGAATGCTTGTCGGGTATTTACATCGATAGCTGGACTACCCAGACGAATATGGCTGGACTCCGCATCACGTCCTGTATTGACAGACCGGCAAGACATCGGTCGCTATTCGTATTTGTCGGCAGATCCTGTGGCCTGGATTTCGGCGTCCGTCGGTGAAGACGATCCTTGGCCTCTGATCGATCGTTGGTGCCGCTTGCTGTCCCCTGCCGCTCGAGCTGACTTGCCTCCCTTTCAATGCGGCATCGCGGGGTTGATTGGCTACGAGGCGGCGACCTGGCTGGAACGTGTTGCCGTTGCTACGAACGATGACCTGCCGACACCTGCAATCGCGTTAGGGCTGTATGACTGGGTGGTCGCGATCGACCATCACCAAGACACGGCCTGGCTGATCTCGCAAGGCTACGCAAACCACGACGTCGATCCAAATGAGCGACTGAGTCGCGCCCATTCTCGTGCCCATCAAATACTATCGTTGCTCAGCAAGCCGGGCCCTGAACGGTCGCCTCTGTCTACAGCGACCACCTCACTGTCCAAGCAATCGGAAACCCACCATTGCGACGTGACGAGCAACTTTGGCTCACGCGACTTTCGGACTGCCATCCACGAGATCGTTGGCCGGATTGGTCAGGGCGATTCATTTCAAGTCAACTTGGCGCAGCGACTGGTCACGC
>JBCCUO010000318.1:0-5334 GCA_039196805.1 Planctomycetota bacterium
CGCTGGTCCAGATCACTGATCCGCTTGGCCAGACCCGCATGGTCCTCGTCACGCTCTAGCGCTTCGGTGACATCGGTGACGAATGCATCAATTTGGTCCGACAGGTGGCCTTCCCAGTCCAAGCGACTGCGATGCTGGATCCCCTCGCTTAGCTGCACCATTAAGTGAGCCAGTCGCTGCATGTCGCGACGAGCCCAGGCCCAAAGATAGAGGAATAGCAGCAGATGCAAGCCGCCGAGGACCAGAATCGCGGGTGTAAACCACCGAGTGATCAGCTCAAGATCCATTGGCAGAAACGGGCAGGCCAGTCGTTGGAGGCGTGTGAACGATCAAACAACCATCGGCGCCGCGGGACTCGCAAGCGTGCCGACCGTCAGCCGATACATCGAAAGCGTGGCGGCATCCGCCGCGTTCGACACGCCACTGATTGAAGGCTTGGTCCTGATCTTTGGGCTGATCGTCCGTGAGTCGACTGTCGTCCGGTGGTCAGCTCTTCCCGCGGGTCAATCCTTCTCTTGGCTGGCTTCCGCCTTGGGCGTGTTGTCGTCGTATTGGGCTTCGGGAATGTCCGTCGGCTCGGGGATGTTTAGGATGCTAAAGTCGATTGCAGCCTCTTCGAGCTCAGTGTTTGGGGAATCGACGGTTTCCTCGGTCACGTTGGCTTTTTCGATGATCAGATCGATCACTTTCGATTCGACGATTTGGTTTCTCAGGGCGTCCATCTGACCGGACTTTTCGAGTCGTGATCTCACGCGGCGAATGGGCGTATTGCTTTGTGCCGCAATGCGTGCGATTTCAGCTTCGTAGTCTTCGTTGTCGGCATCAATTTTTTGCTCTTCGGCAATCTGTTCCAAGATGAAGTGCTCCCGCAGCGACTGCTCGGTGGTCGCCTGCATGTTCTGACGCATCGCGTTGACGTACGGGCGAATCTGTTCGTCAGCGAATCCATTGCTGCGAAGCTCCAACACGCGGCGTTCCATTTCACGCGAAGTCTGGCGACGAACCAAAGCAGGCGGCAACTCAAACTTGGTTGTGTTGCCGGATAGCGTCTCGATGATCTGTTGACGCATTCCCTGAAGCCCGCGGAATTCGGCCTGCTGTTTCAGCGTGTCGACAATGAATTGACGAAGCTCATCCTCCGACTCAAAGTCACCCAGTTCCTCTAGGATCTCCGATGTCAGCTCGGGCATTTCTTTCTTGAAGACTTCAACGGCATGCACTTCGGCCGTCAACTCTTTGCCCTTCATCTCCTCGTCGTCGATACCTTCGCTGACCGAGAACGTTGCCGTACGTGTTTCACCTTCGGTGATTCCGACCACCACTTTGCCAAAGTCGCTGATTGATCCGTCAGGGAAACTCAGGCTGTTGGAAAGCGTGACTGATTCCTCGTCCATCGACGCGATGGTCTTGTCGCCATCCTTGAACTCGATTGTGATCAGGAGCCGATCGCCGAGCGCGGCGGGCTGGTCGGTCGCCTCGGTCGTCACGTGCGAATCCAGAATTCGCAACATCGCACCTTCGACAGCCGCGTCGTCGACGTCCTCGACGGACCGGGTCAGCGCCAGGCCGTTCCAATCGGGCGTGTCGAAGTCGGGGCGGACTTCGATCGTGAATTGGTAGATGAAGTCTCCATCTTCAGGCAGCGTGATCGACTCGAAGTCGAAATTCGGCTCGCTGATCGCGTAGAATTGATCGCTCTCAGTGACTTGCGACAGGCTATCCATTACCAGCGAACCTTTGACCTGTTCGCTGATGCGATCACGAAACTGTTTCTCCACCAGCTTTCGCGGTGCGCGTCCGGCGCGGAACCCAGGTACCTGGGCATCGGGAACCAGTTCGTCGTACGCCTTGGAAAGGTATCGCTCCACTTCGCCGCGAGGAATCGTTACGACCACTTCGCGCAAACACTGCTCGGGGCTCTCCACCTTGACATCAAGCTGAATCGGCTGCGTTTCTTCGCTGTTTTCGGTGGCTGGAGGGGAGGTGGACATCCTAGAAACTGACCTCGAAGTCTTTGATTGCGGTTAGAGCTGATCAGGGCCACAGTCGGGTCGACGGGCGGCGAATCGAAACGTTCAGCGGGCAGAATAAGCAACGCCTCGCTCGGTGAAGCCCCGGATTGTAGCGATCGCCGATTCACTTCAACAAGGCGTGTCGTTTGGGTTGAATGGGACTTGCACCAGGCCGATGCCGCCGTATACTTCACGGCCCGCTGCGGGAAACCTAGTGTTCTTTCGCAGCCCTTCTTCCCTGGTGAGTCGCGTTCGATCTGGCCTTCGGCTAAAGATTGACTGTTTGCTGGCCGATCGAAGGTGGAGTGATCATGCGGCTGTAGCTCAGTTGGCAGAGCATCACGTTGCCAACGTGATTGTCGTGGGTTCGAATCCCATCAGCCGCTCTGAAACCAGAAAGCCCCGCGACTCGCCTGTCGCTGGGCTTTTTTCGTGTCTGCAGTCTTCTAGCGGAGGGCGACCAATGAATGCCGAGACTCTAGGAGAGTTCCGCTAGGCGTTCGGCACACCCGCTCACAAGGCGTCGCGAAAGGCTTGCTTCAACCCTTCCGCGCCTGAAGTCGCCTGATGGGCATCAATGACGACGTTGAACTGCAACTCGCTGGTGCTGATCATGTCGACGTTGACTCCGGCGTCGGCCAACTGCTTGAACAGCACCGTGCCCACTTGGGTGTGGCTGCGTAAACCGATCCCGCTGACTGCGATCTTGGCGATTTCGCTCTGATGCGATACGGCTCGCATCGCGTGCTTGTTGGCAATCACTTCGGCAACGTGTCGGGCCTGCTCGAGGTCCGATTGGTGAACGGTGAAGCTGATGCTGGTGGAGCCGTTTTCGCCGTCGTAGCCTTGAACGATCATGTCCACAAAGATTCCGGCTGTCCCGACCGACTCGAACAAGTCGGCGGCAATTCCCGGACGATCCGGCACGCCTCGCAGCGTGACGCGTGCTTGGTCTTCCACGACGCTGATGCCGGTCAGCGTCAGTGCTTCCAAGGCATCGTTGCGAAGACGATCGACGATCGCTTCGACGTCCGCCTCATCACTTCGGTTGGCCTGAATCTGGTTCCACGACGCTGCGTCTGTCGGAGTGCTGTCCAAGGCAAAGCCTTGGTGAACGGCTCGCAACGCGTCACTGGCCTGACTTCGCGGTACCAAGGCCGAGATCTTGATCTCGCTGGTCGTGATCATCTGAATGTTGACGCCGGCATCGGCCAAGGCGCGAAACATCCGGGATGCCACGCTGGACTGCGTGGCCATGCCCGCCCCGACGACCGAAACCTTGGAGACGTTTTCATCGTGTGTCACACCCTTGGCACCGACGCTGGCCAAGACCCCTTCCACCGCTGCAAGTGTCGTCTCTAGTTCTTCGCGCGGTACCGTGAACGACACGTCTGCCGAGCCGTCCAAACCCACGTTCTGAACGACCATGTCGACGGTGATTCGGCAATCGGCGATCGCGGCCAAAATCTGCTGACTCTTGCCGGGCACATCGGGAACGCCCAGGACGGTCACACGGGCTTCATTGGGCGTCATCGCCGCCCCGCTGACCGCCGCCGCTTCAGATTCCGACTCGGCGACGATCATCGTCCCCTCGGCATCGCTGAAGCTGCTGCGGACATGAATCGGCACTCCGAACTTTTTCGCAAACTCGATCGACCGATTGTGCATCACGCCGGCGCCCAGGCTGGCCAGTTCCAGCATCTCGTCGTAGCTGACCACATCGACGCGTCTCGCTTCGGGCAACAATCGCGGGTCGGTCGTGTAGACACCGTCCACATCGGTGTTGATTTCGCACGCATCGGCGCCGAGCACCGCCGCCAATGCGACTGCGGTCGTGTCGCTGCCACCACGTCCCAGCGTCGTGATGTTGTACTGGTCGTCGATCCCTTGAAATCCGGCGGCCACCACGATGTTGCCATCCTCCAGCAAGCGGTTGATTCGGTCCGTCGAGATCGATTTGATGCGAGCCTTGCTGAACGAGCTGTCGGTTTTCATGCCGATTTGCGCCCCCGTCAGGCTCACCGCCTTGGCTCCCATGTCGTGGATCGCCATCGCGACCAACGCTACGCTGACCTGTTCCCCTGTGCTGAGCAGCATGTCCATTTCGCGAGCCGGTGGATGATCCCCGACCTTTTTGGCCAGACTCAGCAAGCGATCGGTGTTCTTGCCCATCGCGCTGACGACCATGACCACTTGGTGGCCTTGTTTTTGGGCGCGAATCGCCTTCCGTGCCGCAGCACGGATTTTCTCCGCGTCGGCAACGCTGGTTCCGCCAAACTTCTGAACAATCAATGACATCTTGCAGTCTTTATCCTTTGATGAATGCTTCCATCATGTCCCAGCCGGCGTCAAATCGCTTGCCGGATGATTCTGCAGCCGCTTCGTCATAGGTCGTTTGCGTGTCGGCAGTCACGTCGCTGCCGGCGATCACTAGCGGGACCATGCCGTGGGTGTGTTTCTTGGTGCGGCAATAAGTGGGATGATCCGGCAAGACCACCATTCGGTAGTCGCCGGATGCTTTCAACCGCTGGTGGATCGGGCCGACGACATGCGTGTCGATCTGCTGCAATGCTTCGATCTTGGCATCGTGACGCCCCTCGTGCGACGCCTCATCCGGTGCTTCGATGTGAACGCAGACGACATCGTATTCGTCCAACGCCTCGATCGCTGCACGCCCCTTGGCGGCATAGTCGGTGTCCAGGTAGCCGGTCGCGCCCTCAACTTCGATCCTTGGCCAGCCGGCCAACGCGGCGATCCCGCGCAGCAGGTCCACGGCGGTGATCATCACTCCCCGCAGCCCGAACCGGTCCTCGAACGAAGGCAAGTTGGGGGCTCCGCCCAGTCCCCACAACCAGACATGGGTGGCAGGCTTCTTTCCGGAGGCGACTCGCGTTTGATTGACCGGATGCTTGGCAAAGACCGCCTCGCTGTCGCTCATCAACTGAACCAACAGATCACTTCCAGGCCCCCGGGGGTAATCATTGGCAATCGTCAGATCGGTCAGGTCGTGCGGCGCGGTCGTGCGAGTGTCCCCGGAAAAGGGTGCCGGCTGCTCGTCGCTTCCGCGATACAGCAACAAATTCCGGTAGCTGACCCCGGGCACGAATGACAGGCGATCCGCCCACGGAGAACCCTGGATCAGCTCCGACTGCAACGATTGCAGGAGCTGCGTGCCCTCCTCTGTCGAAATATGGTCCGCCGTGAAATCGACCATGATCTGGTCTTCGATCGTGACCAGATTGCAACGCACGGCCCAATCCATCGGAGCCAACGAGATCCCCTGTGCGGCCGCCTCCAGCGGTGCCCGTCCGGTGAAGTAGAC
>JBCCUO010000319.1:0-5308 GCA_039196805.1 Planctomycetota bacterium
ACCAGCTCCTTGCCCGTGCCGGTTTCACCAGTCACCAGTACCGACAGTTCACTTTGTGCGACCATGGCGATCTGCCGAAACACATCTTGCATCGCTGGAGACTGTCCCACCATAAGTGTTGGTTTCAGCTCCGCCGGCTGTGGTGAGTTGTCGGTTTGATACTCATGCTTCGCCAACGTGCGTCGAAAGGTGTTCAGGACGGCGTCTAGCTTAAAGGGCTTGGTCGCGTATTCGCTGGCGCCTTGTTGAACGGCCGTCACGGCTGTTTCCAAGTCACCAAAGGCGGTGATGATGATCACAGGGGCGTTGGAGTACTCTCGGAAACGTGGTAGCGCCTCGATGCCACTTACACCAGGCAAACGCACATCGAGAAACAAGACCGAGAACTGGTTGTCTCTCGCCATACGCAACCCTTCTTCTGCGCTTGACGCGACCACGGTTCGATGCCCTTCACTTTCGAGCATCTTTTCAAGGGCCCAGCAGATCGAAGGTTCGTCGTCGACAACTAAGACAGTGTGCTGCATTCGAATCGAAACTCGGTACGTGAAGCGGTGCGGCGATAGTCGACACTGCCGTGAAGCGTTGCGGCAGCTTGTCGAACCACCGGAAGTCCAAGCCCCAAACCTTCGGGCTTCGTTGTGATGAAGGGATCAAACAGACCGTCCCTGACGCCGGGTGCGATGCCGGGTCCATCGTCGACCACGAGCACGGTGATGCGATCACCGGTCAGCCGGGCATCGACCGTGACATGATTTCCAGCCTGAAGTCCATTGTGAACCAAGTTGCTAACCGCGGAAATGAAGGCTCGCCCATCGGGTACCTTGCGATGTTCAAACGACTCTGAAGGTCCAAACTCCAGGTGTTTTCGCAGGTGTCTAGTGATTGGTTGCAACGTCGATTGCAGATGATCAAAGCAATCCTTGAGTGTCATCTCCGATGGTTGGACCGTGCGTCCTGTTGCCGCTAGCAATAGGCGCTGAATGTAGTCCTCTGCGTCTTCAAACTGCTGCACGGCCACTTTCAGGCTCTCGTCATCTTGCAGTGGGCATTCCTTCGCATGCAGCTCTACAGCCATACGTCCGCCGGTGAGGCTATTGCGCAGCTGGTGCGCGAGTCCGCCAGCGATCTGGTGCATCAACTTTTCACTTTGCTGCTGTTGAAGTTGCTTCCAAAGACCCTGCAGTTCTGTCGCCATGACGTCAACAGATCGACCAAGTCTTCCCAGTTCATCATCGACTGGCTCCGCTGCCGGGACCGTGAAGTCGCCTTCAGAAATCGTTTGCACACGTAGCTGAAGCCGCTCGATGCGACGCACAAGTCGTGACATCAAGCCATAACAGACTCCGCAAAAGAGGATCACGGTCAATCCGCCGGTCATCAAGGGCAATAGCGCAGCTTGCCGCGATCGTTGGATCAGCTGTTGCCGATCGAATGCCACCGCGACTCGCGTGACGTCATCGATCCGTGTCGGCGTGACGGCTCGAGAGAATTCGCGAACCACGTATTGCGACTGCGACGACTGCGGCCCGGCCAAGGCCGACTGAATTCCCGCTCGGGTTTGGTGTTGAAGACGTCCGGTGGAATCGAACGAAGCCAGGTCTGTTTCGGTCCACTCGGCAAGTGAATCCAACACCGTGGCGCTGAGCGGGTAAGTCGTGTTGAACAAACGGGACTTGATCAGCTGAAACCGCGTTTCCAGCTCGGCATCGGCCTGCCGTGTCCCGTAGTGGTACGAGAATGCTGCGATGCCCAGCGACACCATCAGAGCTGTCGACGCCAAAGGGACGATCATGCGGATGCGCAGCGAGCGCAGCAGCAGGACTTGAGGTGATTCGCCAGACGTTGGGCCACGTGAGTTCTTGCCCTGGGCGGCAGACGCTACTTCGGTCGGCTGGATGAACGGTTCCATGACCGTGAGTCTAGTCTCGATCGGGTGGACAAAGCACGCGCGGTGGCGACCAGAAATCCACCGCCAGCGCCTGGATCTGACAAACGGCGCCTGCGGAACACGTTGTCGGTGATTCGGCACACGGCATGCGATGGGATCGATTCGAAGCTTTGGGGCCGTGTCCGCTTGGACCACTGGTCCGACTCGAACCACCTAAGGAAACACCCTGGCATGGGCCATCGTCGCAACGGATTTACTTTGGTTGAACTCTTAGTCGTGATCGCCATCATCGGTGTGTTGATCGCACTCCTGCTACCCGCCGTCCAAGCCGCTCGCGAATCGGCTCGACGGATGACGTGCAGCAATCATCTTCGGCAGCTGGCACTTGCCTGCCAGAATTATGAAAGTGCGTACCGATCCTTGCCTCCTTCGGCACTGGTCGATCTGGGCGTCACGTCGACTAGCAACAACGGCTCCTGGGGTGTTCACGGAAGAATCTTGCCGTTCCTTGAACAAGGCAACGTCTACGAAACGATCGATCTCTCGCTGGCCTGGGATGACCAATCGTCCATTGATGGCCTTAAGATTCCCTTGTACTCCTGTCCCAGCGACCCGGGTAGCGATCAAGTTCGCACATTCACTGATGGTCGCCCGGCTCTCTATCCGACGAACTACGGATTCAACTTTGGTCGCTGGTTCGTTTTCAATCCTCAAACAAGAGAAACTGGCGATGGACTATTTGCCCCAAACCGGTTCTTTCGTTTTCGAGATTGCCTGGATGGCAGCAGTCACACTCTGCTGGTGGCCGAAGTGAAGGCGTGGACGCCCTACCGTCGCAACGGTGGCCCTGCACAGACGGAGTTGCCACAGGGACAAGTCGAGGTCGAAGAGATGGTTGCGAGTGGTGCCCAGTTTAAAGGAACCGGTCACACGGAATGGCCTGACGGACGAGTGCACCACACCGGATTCACCGTCACTCTTCCACCAAACGCGATCGTACACCACACGAACCAGGGAACGCTGCATCAGCAATGCGACTACAACTCATGGCAAGAAGGGAAGAATGGGATCCAAGGACATCCGACATATGCCATGATCACTTCGCGCAGTCATCACGGCGATTTGGTGCAAGCGGCACGGCTAGACGGATCGGTCGACAGCGTGACCTCCTCCGTCGATCTGGAAGTCTGGCATGCGCTGGGAACTCGGAGTGGACACGAAGTGATCCCACCGTTCTGACAATCGAAACGCAACCAAGTCACGTTGACCGTCGCACGGTTACGGCCGAACTGCAATCGGTGGATTTAGTTGCATCGGGTAGCGACTGCGAAATGACGGTGTCCATCAGCTGAGAGAACACTTGCACCTAGCCATCGCTTGGCTTCTCTGCGGCATCGATTGGGATCGCTGGCGTCGGTGTACCCTGTCTGCGGGAGACTCTGGGCAAAGGGTCACCGAGTATTCTGCGAAATTCTGCCTTCTGAGAAGAATCAAGCACTTGGTTGATCGCTTCGCGATTGATCGTCTTGAGTGACAGCCTCTGATTTTCAGAGGCTCCTTTTCCCTGAACAAGCCGTCGCCGAATGAGGTTGAATGCTTCCCCCTTGATACGCGTCAATTGCTGCTCAATCTGCTTCTCTTGTCCCTCTGTCAGTCACAGTCGGTCGGCAACGTGTTTGATCTTTAGCGCCGAAAGCCCCGTCTCATGTAGGCATATCTCACGAACGCGACGAACCTGCTCGATTGAAAGTGTCTTGAGTGCTTCGTCTAGTAGATCGGTAGCGAGTTGCGATCGATCACCGATTGCGCGCGGATTCGTCCGGGCATGTGTCTTGCTCCATCGCGAAACAAATTGATTGAGCTGCAATGACTGTTCAGACGAGAGACCAAGCTCCCGCGCACACTCGGGGCTGGTAAGGACGCCCTGCATGATCATGGGCGAGACTTGACGAAGCACTCCGACGTCAAAATCTGATCGAGAAGATTGCACAGCGGGAACCGACTCACTCGCCGCGTTTTTGGACAGCGTCGAGGACCCCGGTTGGGCGTAAGCCGCTCCGGTCCACGTTCCGGCAAGTGCAAGGACACAGGCAAAAAGCACGTCCAAACCCCGGTTTGGTTCGTGCAGCTTCGATGCGCAGAACGATTGCATTCGCATCTCGTTTTCGTTGGAGTGTGGCTGGGAAATCAAGACGTCCCGTCAGGTAGCCAACCCCGATCGTTGCTTGTATCGGCAGGCTACCGGACGGAACCAGGTCTAAGCCGGTGACTAACTAAATACCACCATCGCCTTCGTCGTACCCACCGTCGCCCTCGTCATAGCCTCCATCGCCATCGTCGTAGCCTCCATCGCCATCGTCGTAGCCTCCGTCGCCATCGCCGTAACCACCACCTCCGCCACCCGATCCAGGCGATTCGCACAGGGTGAGTGCAGGCGCGTAGTCTGATGGATAGGTATCCGTAATGAACTCCAAGTAGTCGCCGTTGAGGACGACAATGGAGATGAACGGGCTTCCAGGGAGCGCCGGAGGCGTGGGTGGAGCTCCCGGAAACACCAGCACCTCTCCAACAGCACTCCCGGACGTTAGGAATTGCGTTCCATCACTCGAACCGGTTCCAGAGCCCGTCGCAGCGATCTGATAGGAGCCGGTGCAGGTATGAAAGACCTCGCGTCGCCCTGGAGCCGTGTATTCCGTCCCTGAGATCGACGCCCCAACGGACGACAGCATCCAGACGGAAACTCGCCACATCTGCCGTCCAGCGGAGTCAATGTATGCGGTGATCGTCGTCGTTTCATCTCCTCCCATGCCCGCGCTGACCGTGGTCTCATAAGAGTTGCTGCCCGCAATGCATGTTCCACCCGAGTACGTGCGATCAAGGTCTCCGCCGTTGCTGTAGAAGATGTCGCCATACAGGATGTAAGTCTCGGGCGACGGCGGAGTCGTTCCGGACGGATTGACCGTGTACGCCGCGCACGCGATGGCATCATTGCCTATCTCATAGATGTCGCCGTTATTCATCGTCTGGGCTTGAAACAAACTTGACGCGGTCACATTCGCTTTCGCTACCGTTGGAGCGCAATTGACGATCACTGCTGAACATGATGTCAGCCCCGTTGCCATGTGGTCGATTCCATCTTCATCCGTTTCTGATGCCGTTGCACCGGCACCCGCAGCAGCCATGCAGTCCTCCGCATCATTGTCGGAGTCATAAACGAAGGTATTCCAGTTTGCGATTGCCTCGAGATAAGCCGAAGCCGCTGCCAGCTGTTGATTAGGGACTTCCGTTAGTCCCGTCGGTGTAGGCCCTTGGGCAAATGACATACCAGCAACGGCGCAAGCAAACGCAGACACAAGAACTCGAAAGTTCATGATGATTCCCCATGCGTGAACAGAAGTTGACGACGCGATCACGCGATCA
>JBCCUO010000320.1:0-5307 GCA_039196805.1 Planctomycetota bacterium
AAACGATTTGGTCAGAAAGGCCAGCGACGATTCCAAAGCCGCTTTGATCGGTGCCATGTACCCGTAGCTTTCGCTGGCCATGCGTGTTGTGCTGATGCCGATAGTCACAACCGATGCCTCGGCTGTTAAGCGGTCTTTCAGGGCGTTGCAAACCGCGACCAACGAGTACGCCGAGATATCAACCGCCTGCAGAAACTGCTTTCGAGTCGTTTCGTGGAAGGGCCGAATGCCTTCGCTGTAATCCGCAAATGCGATCGAGTGGACCAGGCCTGACAGCTGGACGTCACGCTGCGCCAATTGATCGGCAAGCTGATCGATCTGAGCTTGCTCCTCGACGTCGCACACAATAACGTCGCGATCGGCCAGCAGCTTCTGCAAGCTTTCACGACGAGAGTCGCTGCGAACGCTGTAGATCACGGTGCCTCCCGCCTGCTCGATCAACCGTGCGATCTTGTAGGCGACACTCTTCTTATTGGCCACACCCATCACCAAGATCGTCTTCCCGGCCAGGCCCAGAAAGTCGACCGGTGCCGTCGAGTCGGCTACGCCCGTCACGCTGACGCTCCCGCTTCACGCGGATTGGCGACGGTGCAACAGAAATCAAGCCGCGTCGTGACCTTGCCGTCCAGCAACATCTTCCCGGTGAGGTAGAACGCGGTGCTGACCTGCTCCTTCAGTGTCGCATGGATTTCGACGGTATCGCCGGGGCGCACCATCTTCTTGAACTTGACGCTGTCCATGCGCGTGGCCACCGGGACCGCTTCACTGACCGCCGGCGTTTGTTCGCTCAACAGGATCGCCCCCGCTTGCAAACAGCACTCGCACTGGATCACTCCGGGCACCAACGGGTAATCGGGGAAGTGGCCTTGGACAAAGAACTCGTCGGGGCGAAACGTCTTGCGGCAGACAATGGAATCCCCCTCCAACGATACAATCTCGTCCAAGAGCCGCATCGGCGGCCGGTGAGGGATCAGCTGTTCGATTCGTTCAGTACTCATGGCACAATCAGACGGGGCTATCGCGAGTCAGTCAACCGGGCAAAACTTCATCTAACGCGTCGCGTCGGTGCGATTCGCGGACGCATCCCCCACCTCGCTTCTCGTACGGATCATGACGACATACTACGCCAAAGGATCGACTGAAGACTCGCTCACCAGCCAAGATCTCCATGATGCGTTGCAGCAAACGTTCGCGGCACTTGGTCCAAAGAATAGGGTCTTGCTGCTGCCACCCGACGCGACGCGTTACTTCAGCCGGGCGGGTGAGTTGACGGTACATTGCCATGACCTGCTGGGCGATGCTGTGACCGACATCATGCCTGCTCTGGGGACCCATTCACCGATGCCGCCACATCAGCTGGACCACATGTTCCCGGGAGTTCCCCATGAACTGTTTCGTCCCCATCGCTGGCGCGACGACGTGGTCACGCTGGGCGAGGTGCCGGCTGAATATGTGTCAGACGTGACCGGCGGAATCTACACAAACGCTTGGCCCGCGCAAGTCAACCGACTGCTCCGCGATGGCGGTCATGATTTGATCCTTTCGCTGGGGCAGGTCGTGCCACATGAAGTCATTGGCATGGCCAACTACAACAAAAACGTATTCGTCGGGACTGGAGGTGCGACCGGAATCAACGAAAGTCATTTTCTCAGCGCGGTGTACGGAATCGAACAGACGCTTGGTCGGGCCAACACGCCCCTACGGCAAATCCTGAACTACGCACAGGATCATTTCTGCCAAGCACTGCCGCTACTCTACGCATTGACGGTTGTGCAACGGATGAAGGACGGCACGATGCACACTCGCGGGCTGTTCATCGGAGATGACCACGAAACCTTCTTTCAGGCGGCCGAGCTGAGCCGACAAGTCAACATCACGTACCTGGATCGTCCACCCCAACATGTCGTGACCTACCTAGACCCCAGCGAGTTCAAGAGCACTTGGCTTGGCAACAAGTCGATCTACCGGACACGGCTAGCGATTCAGACTGGCGGACGATTGACCGTTCTTGGACCGGCGGTGGAAGAGTTCGGGGAAGATGCGGAGATCGATCGCCTTATCAGACGCTACGGCTATCGCACCAAAGAGCGAGTGCTGGAAATGGTGGCCCAGAACGAAGACTTGGCAGCCAATCCGTCTGCCGCCGCGCACTTGATCCACGGTTCGCCGGAGGATCGTTTCGAAGTCGTCTACGCGGCTGGCAAACTGACCGCGGACGAAGTGGCTTCAGTCGGATACACTCCGGGTGATCTGAACACGCTTCAGAAGCGATACGACGTTGAAAAACTGGATGACGGCTGGCACACGGATGAAGACGGCAGTGAGTTCTACTTCATCCAAAACCCAGCACTCGGACTCTGGGAGGCCGACTTGGTTTAGTCACATGGGTGCCATCCACCAGCCGAAACGCCCTATCGTCCGGTCCTTGCTCGCAATCGTGAGCCTGCCGTACCTTGCCTGATCCCAAGACGGGATCAGAACAAGACGCTAAGAGGTCGTGACTTGCCAGGGGACATCCAAGTGCCAGCCGAACAAAACGGCCAGCGTACCGACCGCAGTGATCGCGACGGCCGCGTAGACGAGCCACGCGCAGCGGCGTTGCCCGCGATCGCGGCCTCTCCGGTCCGGTGACCATTGCACTTCATTCTGAATGTCCAAGATCAGCGGAATCACACCCGCGCAGAAAGCTTGCTTGCCCAGTCCTCGAGCACCGGTCGCGGCCAGGAAGCACCCGCGGAGTCGGACAAGGTTGCCGGTCGACGTGATCGCACGACGGAGCATTCGAGACATGCCCTGTTGGCGTTCGCGCATGCCGGCCACAAGCCGGACGATCCGATCATTTCCCTGCCGAAGCGAGCGATCGTTTGCTGGGCTCTTTAAGTCTCGTTTCAGCAGCCGGTAACCCAAGGGAGGCAATAGCTGCTGGCAAATCCATTGTGTCGCCAGCTCGATTCCCTTGGGACCAGCCTCTTGCTCGCTCTCGGGCGGCGCGGGCAAGACGGCACCCAGCCTTCGATGGCGCTGCTCATCCGGGAATCGTTCCAAGAACGCGTCCGCTCCTTCGCATGATTCGAGGTCACAGAAGATCAGCTGAGCCGACACGGATGTCTCGGTCGCACGAGTGATCGTGGCCAAGTCGCGTTCCATCCGCATTCCAACATGGTCAGCCGTTTCCAAATGGTCGGTCGCGTCCAGCGGTACCATCAACAACACGCCATTGATCGGGCAGTAAGGTTGCCGCAGCTCGCCCAATTCGTGGCAAAGGGCCTCCAGGCGTCCCAGCAGTTCGTCTGCCTCAGCGGCCTCCAGCCGCAGAACGGGTGGCGTCGACTGCTGAGGTTGCAATACGGTGACCGCTGGCTCAACGCTGGCGGTATCGGCTTGTGCGAGCGATTCGATCTGATGGATGGTGTCGTGAACGCGTTTCGTCGTTTCGTCATCCGCAACCACCGCCTGCAGCGGAGTCGCCGCATTGGCCGGCACGGGCGGGGCGGCCACTGCACATGCCGCGACCGAGTCATCCATTGACCCGATCGATGCCTTGGCCACGGATTGCTTTTCATTGGCTCCGTAACCGTGCGATGATGCCCATGCGTGTGCAGGCTCGCGCGCGATCGTTTTCGTGTCCGAGTGAATCGAACGATGGCTGACGGCGCGAGCTTCGGCCGCGCGCCGGGTGTAGTCACCTAGCAGACTGGCTTCGCGGCAGCAGATATAGATGGCGTTGCAGTCGCCACAAACTTGGATAGCGTCGTTTGCCTCCTCTGCAGAGGGCAATACAACTAAGTCCGTGTGGCTGCTGGTGAAAAAATCCCGGATGTCGCCTTCAGGACTTCCTAGCACCAGGTAAACCGGCGTTTCCACGATGTTGATGCCAGCTTGTGAACAGCGTCGAAGGCCGCTTCGAAGCGAAGCAGCGACCGTGCCGATCAGCGGCTTCTCATCTTGCATCCGGAGCGCCCCCGCGACGAACCACGCTGACCAAGCTGTTCCGTAACTCAACAGACCGACCAGCGGCAGCCATGAGTAACGAATCAGGGGCAAAGAAGAGCGAACGAACGTGTCCAACTGAAAGAACACTTGAATGATGCTCAATGTGATCAGCGCCAGAATCATCGCCCCGACATGAACTCCCACAACAAACCATCGCTTTGGCGTGCTGTCCGCTCGGCGAAGTGCGACTGCGGGCGCAACGACTGCCAACAGTGCCGCAAGGACTTGCTTAAGAGATCCTTTCAAAAGGCTAAACATGGTGGGCAGCAGGTAGCAGGTGGTGAACGGACCGCAACGCGGCGGAGGATGATAGTCAGTTGGCGGATGGGATCGTCTGAATGCTTCACTCGGCCCAGCGACTGACGGCCAAATAGGAGATGACGGGCAGCAAGACCACCGCCGCAGTCCAACCAATGTGACTGGCGCGACGCAAGACACCGGTTCCGCGCAGTGGTGGGACGTCGGATGGCGGAGCCAGATCGTGGGCGAAGGGAAGCTTCAACTCCGGCACCATCCCGATCCCGATCCGAATGCGATGCATCCAGGCATTCAGTTGATCTGGATTGCCGCGATGTTGGCCGCTGAAGCCCAAGCTGACGCAGAGGTAGAAGACAGCAAGGTCGTCGCTGCGAGCAAGCGTTTCAGCCAGCTCCGATTGTCGCCAAAACATCCAAGCGCGATCGTTGGTTCCGAACAATTCGCCTTCCAGTTTGTTTTCATTCCATGCGATGTTGGCTAGCGGATCTTCTGTCATCACTTCGTCAATCCAACAGACCAACGGGTAGCGAAGTCCCAGATAGTCCCCGGAAGATCCGCGACCACTTGCCAGCTCTTCGCTTTGAATCCGCGTCAACCGCTCCTTGAGCTCGGATCGACCGGCCTTGATCGATGGCCCGGGATCCGATGCCGCGATTTCATGCGCACGCAGCGCCTCGCGGAGGCACCCGACGGCATGAAAGACGGGATCAACAAGTTCGGCGATATCTGGACGCATAGGGTTGCGAGCGAGTGATAGGGTCGGTGCGTGCGAAAACCGTCGCATGGGAAAGGTTGGCGAGCGCCGGGATGCCAACGCTTTGGAAAGTTAGGTCACTGCTATCCAGGCAACATCAATCAGCAGCAAAAACGTGTTGAACGGGTCCTTTCCGTCAAACTGTCGCTCTTTTGACGCCAGCGAGCGACTTATGACCTAGCGTTGCGGAGTACCGACAGTTCGCCGTTCGATACGAGCTTGATGGGGGGCATTCCTCTGCTCAGCCGCCACCAATGAAGTGGTGACGAACGCTGAATCTCGAATATTCGCACGAGGCTGAT
>JBCCUO010000321.1:0-5305 GCA_039196805.1 Planctomycetota bacterium
GGACCACATCCCCGGTGAGCTCGACGTCCGAAACCTCATCCTCCGAGACTTCGAAGCCTCCTTCCAAGCCGATGCCCGGATCGGAGCCGCCGGAAGCAACCGTGCGCGTACCCGACTCGGACCCCATCCAAGTGGCGCTGGAACGCCGCAAAGCCCAGATCGAGGCATCGCGACGCAAACTCCTGCAGGTCCTGGGTCAGCGGGCCGTCAATCGAGAGCCGGGCGCTGAGGCCCGCCAGCGAATGGAGCGGAAAACGATGGAAGCCGCCAGTTCACTCCTAGAGTTGGTTCCGGACAGTTCGCTGGCCGTTAGCGTCCTGTCATTGCCTTTGGTTGGCGTTGAATCGCCACCGCCCCCTGCCTTCGACGAAGGCAATTCCCTTCCGCCCGAACTGCCGACTTTGACCGCTGAGACCGCACCGACGTATCAGATAGGCCGAGGCTGGAAACTGTACCGCGAAGGTTCTGCCGCCTCCGCAGTCGCGGTTTGGACTTCGGTGAGTCAAGATGCCTCGTCCCTGAGTCATCTTGCCCCCAGGGATCGTCATCAGGTCGCCATACGATTGATTCAGGATCTGATCGCCCGCAGCGAAGTCACCGATGATCAGGTCGATCGCCTGCGATACAGTCTCTCGACCTCGGCGACACCCAGTTGGCACGGCGCTGTCGTGCCGATTCTGGATCTGGCGTCGGCATTCGCGGTGGGGGATTCGAGGCTTGAGAGTTCGGTTGATCGCGAACGCTTTCTCTGGCACTTGGCCGCCGATGACCGACCGGCAATTCGGGCGCTTGCTGATGGGGTTCCGGCTGAGACGCCGCAGTTGACGCGAGCCCACTTGGCATGGCTCCAGCGCCAGTTCGATGAGATTGCTCCGGGTGAGTCACCTGCCAATGGTGCTCTCGTCCGGTTGATTCAGCTGAGCGACCAAGTGCTGCGTTCCACGAATCCAGATTCTGCACTGGAGCATGATCTTCTATTCAGTGGGATGCAACGACTACTCCCAAGCCTTGATCGTGGGCCTGATCGGATCGCTCAGATTCCACAGGACTTGAGCCACGAGTCAGTGCCCCGTTTCTGCCAGCGTTTCGCTCACGTAATCAGCCAGCCAGCGATGTTGGGCCGCTACGCTGATCGCACAAAGTGGTTGCGTGAGATCGAGATCGCATCGGCTGTGACTGCTAGCGCAACGGTCGATCCGGCGATTTCCGCCAGAATGATTCGACAAGCGATCGAGGCCTCGATTCAGCAGATTTACGAAGCCAGCGACGATCGTAACTCAACTAAAGTGATCGCGCTGTTAGGCCGCTACCAGGATCGGATGCTTCCCGCCGAAGGGCAGATCGGCGACGCCGAGGCCATCGACCGGGACTACGTGATTGGTAGAGTCAGCGATCAGCAGGGGTTTGCAACAAGAGATCCCTCGAGGCAGCGAGAGTTGTACCGAGTCTCCCAAGAGTCGTTCCAGGCGATCAGGCGACGCATCGAATCGCTGGGGGACGAAGGGTCAGCGTTTTATAGCGACTTTGGCGAGGCAACTCGTTGCCTGGCCGCGTTGCAAATGCGGATCGCGGCAGGAATCAGTGCCGCCAAAGATGCCGACCCCCTACGGCAAGAAGCGGTCACTCTGGCTCGTCAAGCAGTCCTTCAGCCTGTCGCTTGGCACGACGATTTGGATGATCGCCTGCACACACTTGGGATCGTCTTACGGAACCAGGCGAGCACGTCGGTGAACGTTGGCTCACCTGCGTTGTTGCTCAGTAAATCAGATCAAGAGCTTCGCCGAGCCATCGAGCGACGAAAAGAATCCGGCAGCTCGACAGCATTCTTGGAAATGGAGCGGTTGGAGACGCTGACGATGTCCATCCAAACGGCTCGATCCAGCGAGTCACTGTCCGCGAAGAAAGCGGAAGTGGACCCCACATCCCAAGCCGACCCCGCATCGCCGTACGTTGATCAAGCAAAGTCGATTCGTGACCGACTGGCAAAGCCTGACCCGGCATCGGGCCTTCGAGTGCTCAGTGATCCGCTTGCCTCAACGTCTTTGAAGGGCAAGTGGCATCAAACGATCGGACGCTATCACTTGATTCAGCAGGACTTTGACCTGGCCAAGCGGCACTTTGAAACGGTGTGGCAGTTGAGCCAAGACAGTCAGTGGCTACCCGAAACGGCAGGGCAATTGGCCGCCATCAATGTCAGTCGCTGTCTGGTCGAGTTGACAAAGCGGGAGCAGGACCAGACTCGACAAAGACGTCTGGCAACCGAGGCGATGGAGTGGCCGCGCCGTATCAAGGAACCCTACCCCGTCATCCAGATGGAGCGCGTCGGTCAGGTTCTTGAGTTGGCTGAGATCAGCAAAGAATTTTCCAACGTGGCAAGCGCGACTGGGGAAGCCGAATCACTCTACCGGGATGATCCAAGCGACGATCGCTCTGGATTACTGACCCGATGCGCGCTAACGATGCAAAGAGGTCTTTTGCTAAGTTCTACATTGTCACCAAGCTCGCGGGCCGAGCTTCGGACGGGACTCAATCGGCTCGCTGACACACTGGCGGCGCCCGGCAGTGACCATCAACCGATGCTGGCAATTCACCGAGAAATCGTTCGGGCCTGCCAAAGCGCGGCCGTCGAAAAACGCGATGACGAGGCGCTGCGGCGAATCGTCAATGCGCTTCGGCTGTACGACCAAGCCGTCCCCCTGTCGCGACCCGAGGACGTTCGCCGCGCATTGGTTCAAGACTGGCTGTTGGTTGCCACCTGCCAGCGGTTGCGGATGCAAGGCCGATCGATCCAAGCGGCCACTGAAGCGCTCCTACAGGTCCGAAAAGAGTATCCATCCGTGGCCGAATTGATTGACAGGCTGATGGGCCGCTAGGCCCGTGGAGTCCGGAAGTTTGCTGCTGCTTTGGATTTCCGTCGAACGACGGCTCCGAATTTCGCATTGGAAGCTCCTGACGGGGCGTGAAGACTGCATTTTTTTGCGGGTTTCCCCTCGTCAACACGGGGGTGTATTGCGACCTAAGCTTCCCTACGTCGTTGTTGTTGAGGTCTCAGCTGGTTTCACGGTCGTGTCATCGGTGTGAAGACGAGACGTGCAACGATTGAGCGGACCGAAGGGAGCCGCCAAACTGTTTCTCCGTCACACGCATGCGGACTGAAAAGGTCACAGGTGGGTGTCAGGTTGGACCGATCATGATGACTGCGACGCCTGTTGGCAGTGTCGCTGGACGAACTGATTAGACGCACGGGATAATGATGTCGAACGTTTGTGATTCAAATACTGCGGTTGCCGTACCTTCCACCGACAACTGTTTGGGCCCACTGCCAAAAGAGCTGAATCGGCACTTGTCGATCACTTTGGGGCTTGGCGACACCCATGCCGACGTGGGTTACCTCTACAAAGCGCTGGCGATCGCGATCCGCGATCAACTGACGCCTGCTTGGCGGAGGACCCAAATCCGTAACCAGGACAGTGACCAGCGCAAGGTGTTCTACCTGTCCCTGGAGTTCTTGATCGGTCGATCGCTCTGCAACGCGATCCAGAATCTGGACTTGGACGATGACACGCGTGCGGCGCTGCACGACTATGGCGTCCGGCTGGAGGAAGTGGTCCAGCAGGAGCATGACGCGGGATTAGGCAATGGCGGCCTCGGTCGATTGGCGGCGTGTTTCCTGGACAGCTGTGCCAACCTGCAACTCCCTGTCGTCGGTTACGGCATTCGATACCAGTACGGGATGTTCCATCAGTCGATCGAGGATGGGCGCCAGGTCGAGAGCCCCGATCACTGGCTGCGGGACGGCAACGTCTGGGAGATTGAGCGAGCGGAAGACACGCGGCGTATTCACTTCTACGGACACACCGAACACATCCGCGACGCGGGCGGACTTGAACGGGTCCGCTGGGCCAACGCAGCCGATGTCTTGGCCGTGCCCTACGACGTGCCGATTCCCGGCTACCGCAACGATACGGTCAACACCCTGCGTCTGTGGAAGGCATCGACCACGGACTTCTTTGACCTCGGTGAGTTCAACGCGGGGAGTTACCCCGAGGCTGTTGCGTCAAAGAACGCCGCTGAGCAAATTTCGATGGTGCTGTATCCCAACGACGCCAGTGAAAACGGCAAGGAACTGAGGCTCAAGCAGCAATACTTCTTGGTCTCGGCCAGCTTGCAAGACGTGATCGCGCATTGGGTCGAGAAGCACGGCGAAGACTTTTCCGAATTCGGCAAGAAGCATTGCTTTCAGCTCAATGACACGCACCCCGCCTGCGCCGTCCCCGAGCTGATGCGATTGTTAATGGATGAACATGGACTGGAGTGGGATGAAGCTTGGTCGGTGACGACCGAGTGCATGGCGTACACGAATCACACGTTGCTACCCGAGGCGCTAGAGCGGTGGTCTGTTGGGCTCTACAGCCGTCTGCTGCCTCGCGTGATGGAGATCACGTATGAAATCAACCGACGCTTCCTGCACCAAGTTGCCCAGCAGTGGCCGGGCGACGAAGCGATGCTTCGCAAGATGTCGTTGATCGAAGAGGGCCACGATCCACACATTCGTATGGCCTACTTGGCAATCGTTGGCAGTTTTTCGGTCAACGGCGTCGCGGGATTGCACACCGAGTTGCTGAAGCAGGGACTGTTTTCTGACTTCTGCGAGTTGTGGCCGAAAAAGTTCAACAACAAGACCAACGGCGTTACGCAACGTCGGTGGCTCGCCCACTGCAATCCCGGCCTGCGTGAGTTACTGAACGAGACGGTGGGTGACCAATGGCAAAACGACATGACGCAGATCGCCAGGCTGGCCGACCACGTCAACGATGCCTCGCTGATCAGCCGCTGGAAAGAGATCAAACGCGACAACAAGAAGCGGCTAGCCAACCATGTAGCTGAGAAGATGGGATTTCAGTTGGACGTCGACGCGATGTTCGACGTCCAGGTCAAACGAATCCACGAATACAAACGCCAGTTACTCAACGTGCTGCACGTCGTGCACCTTTACGACCGGATCCTGCGGGGTGATACCGAGGGCATGACGCCACGTTGCGTGATGATTGGTGGCAAAGCAGCTCCCGGTTATCACGTTGCCAAGCTGATCGTCAAGCTGATCAACGATGTTTCGCGAGTCGTCAACGAAGACCCCAAGACGAAAGGCTTGCTGAGCCTTGGTTCTTGCCCAACTACCGGGTCTCAACCATGGAAGTCATCTGTCCGGCTACGGAGCTGTCCGAGCAGATTTCGACCGCTGGAAAAGAGGCGTCCGGTACCGGCAACATGAAGTTCATGATGAACGGAGCGCTGACGATCGGGA
>JBCCUO010000322.1:0-5302 GCA_039196805.1 Planctomycetota bacterium
CCTGGCAGATGGACTTCAAAAAGTATTGGATAGCGGATTCCAAGCGCAAGACTATGGCGAGCATGAACTTTCCGAGGAAGAGATTCGCGAAAGCTATCGTGAGCTGGGGCGCTTGACCGGACTTCGTGCCGTAAGGCATACGATCCATGGCATGTGCCTACGTGCGACCGTCGGACTGAAGGAGTTTCCGCACCGGTTTCGCGATGACCGTTTGGACGGACTGATCGTGGATCAGATTGTTGCTGAAGCAGCCGCGGTTGCTCAGCAGGTGAATCTGCCCTACGTCACCGTTTGCAATGCACTCCCTGTGAATCTGACGCCCGATGTCCCGCCGGTGTTTAGCCGAGCGATGCCCGGACGTGGACCGTGGTCAACGATTCGTAACCGATTGCTCAATGCCCTGGCGAACCGTTTGGCGCAGCCGCTGATGTCCGAACTGAATCGATTTCAACGCGATCACCACTTGCCCGAATTCAATCGATCTGAGCAACTTCGATCCAAGCTGGCTCAGATCTCCCAGATCCCCAGGTCGTTCGACTTTCCACGCAAGCAAACAGCCATTTCGGCCCACTACACTGGTCCGTTCCACGATCGCGATGTGCGTGCACGGGTCGATTTTCCGTGGAACAGGCTCGATTCACGACTTCCGCTCATCTACGCGTCGATGGGCACACTGCAGAATCGCATTCGATTCGTCTTTCGTTCGATTGCGGAGGCCTGTCGGACGTTACCCGTCCAGCTGGTGATCTCGCTGGGTGGAGGCGCCCAACCAAGTGAGTTTGCCGACTTACCTGGTGATCCGATCGTGGTTCGTTATGCACCTCAGCTCGACCTACTGGACCGAGCCGCGTTATGCGTGACGCACGCGGGATTGAATACCGCACTTGAATCGATGTCCCGTGGCGTTCCCATGCTGGCCATTCCGATCACCAACGACCAACCCGGCGTTGCCGCTCGAATCCAGTGGTGCGGCCTGGGACGCATCGTCCCTCTGGGGAGACTGTCGGCAAACGCCTTGCGGCATCAGATTCAACTGATGTTGTCCGATGATGAATGCCGCCAGAACGCGAAAGCAATGCAACGCGAGATCGAGTTGATCGACGGCCCTGTCATGGCTTCGGAAATCATCGAACGAGCGATCACCACGCAACGACCGGTCGGACCGATTCCCTGAGCGCGTAGCTGGGCCACATAGCAGGCGGCGTCTCGGTGCGTCTGCTCGATTGGCATTGCACCGGACTCGATTGGATCGACGTCAGGTTTCACGTCATTGGGGCCTATTCCGTTCGGCACAGACCAGAACGGCACGGTCTTGGATCTGGAGACGGTCAAGATCGCCATGGAAAGCGAGTTCGAAGCCGCATCACTGCGGAGTGTTTGCGTCAAAGCGATGGAAAACTCCTCAGTGCGTTTTGAGCCGGATCAAGACGCGTCGGACAAACCGTGACGATTCGTTAAGGTATGTCGGTTAGGCTGGGGCCTACGCTGTCGGCTTTACGGATTGCGGTCTATCGCAGGCTTCCGGAGCGTCCCACGCGAATTGCGTTATGCCACTTGACCAATCGTGTCACACATCCGGCGATTCTATAGGTGATGAACGACGAAGCCCTCTGTCGATCGCTGCTGCGATTGGCTGATGCGATTCCCTCCACCGTCACGTGGCACGTCATCGACCTGGCCGATTGCCGAACCTTGTTGGTTGTCGATCGTCGGGACGAGGCCACGACAATGATCATGGAAGCGATCGCGGGTCGTTTCGGCAGCGTGATCGCAATGGAAAGCATTCCCTCGTCTCGGGATGCGGGACCGTTGCTGGGCTGTTTGATTCGAGTCCCGGGCGCCGCCGACGAAGCCGCCGAGCGATTGCGTGGGGCGTATGCCGTCGGAACCGCAGAAGGCGGTAAGGAAATCGAAGGACCGTTTTAAGCGCCCGAGGTCACCAAGCAACCCGAGGTCCCCAGGAAACCTGACCATGAATATCGCCCGTGTCTACTTCTTTCGCGACGGCAACGAACTGAATCACCATCCGGCCAACGGCAGTCCCTTCCATAGCTTCGGATTGCCAACCGGAATGCTGGGGGCGGCGATGTGCTTTGAGTTCGTGAACGTCAAGAACGAAGCTGGCAACGATCGACTGATCTCGCAGCAAGACTTCGGCGGACCGGTCAGCATCAAAGTTTGGCGACCCGACCAACCTCCGCAGTGGTTTGGCTTGGCCAACGAAGCAACCGTCGAGAAAGCCGCCGCCAGTCGACTGGTTTAGCGAGTCGATCATTCTTGCTCGACGATGCGGCGGTGCTCAACGAGGCGGCGGTTGTAGGCGGCGATCAGCTCCTTTCGTCGCAAAAAGCCAAGCAACTCGCCGGGTCGGTCGGGCGAGATCACCGGCAACTCGTCCAGGTTCAGCGACGTGAACTTCTGCATCGCCGTGTTGAGGTCCTCGTCAGGAGATACGTTGACGAAGGGACTGGTCATCACGTCACCAGCATTGGCCAAGTGCCAGATCGTCTGATCGTAAAGGTAGGCCCGAACGTCGTCGTCGGAGAAGATACCGATCATCTTTCCCTCCGCATCAACGACCGGAAAGTAGTGCTGGTGACTCTCGGCCAAGTGATGCACGATTTGATCCAGCGTTTCACCTTCGTAGATCATCATCATGTCCAGGTTCTTGCGATAGACGTCTTCAACCTCCAGGCCCTCCAGGACGTCGATCAGGAAATCGCCGCGGTGGGCGGGCGACTCCAGTCGCGTCGAAACCTGCTTTTTGTACAGCCTCCATCGCGATGAAGCGACAAAAGTGAACGCGCAAACCAGCATCGTGGGCACCAACAAGCCGAAGTCGCCGGTCAGCTCACGGATCATGATGATGGTTGAGATCGGTGCTCGTGCCACACCGGCAAAAAATCCCGCCATGCCTACGACACCAAAGGTCTCGGGGTGCGGAACCATCTCGGGTGCAAGCTGATGCATCAAATGGCCAAACGCGGCACCCCCACAGCCGCCGATGACCATCGACGGACCAAACACGCCCCCGCTTCCGCCGGACCCAACCGAAAGCGATGACGTGACCATTTTGGCCGCCGCGACCAACATCAACGCCGTGATGGTGAGCGTGCCGTCACCAACCAACGCGTGCTGCAACGTGCCGTAACCCGTCCCCAGCACACCGAGTGTCGCCATCTGCGAGCCGCCCGCCCAGTACGCCGCGATGCCAACACCGCCTGCCAAGACCGCACCAAGTACGGGCCGAAACAACGGAGGAACCGACAAGGACCCGAACAGTTTGACCGTCGTATGGAACATCTGCGTGTAAACAATCGCCAAAGCAAACAGCACCAAGCCAAGTGCCAAGTAAAGCCAGAGTTCCAGCGGGGACCCAAGACTGTGCTGCAGCTGATCGCCAAAGATCGGCTGGTAGCGAACGTCGACGGGGATCGACTGGGTGTAAACGCTGTAGGCAACGATGGAAGCCACGGCGGCGGGAACCAACACATCGGCTTCCATGTCCGCATCGCTGTAAAGGATCTCGCCAGCGAAGATCGCTCCGGCCAACGGCGCGCGGAACATTGCGCCGACGCCCGCTCCCATGCCGGCTGCCAACAGAATGCGGCGATCACGGGGCGAGAGCTTCAAGCGGTCCGCCACGGCCGAACCGATCCCAGCGCCGATTTGTGCGATCGGACCTTCTCGGCCGGCTGAACCGCCTGTGCCCAGCGTGATCGCCGAGGCCATGGTCTTGACCCACACGACGCGTCGACGCACCATTCCCTTGTGATTATGAAAGGCATCCGCAGCGGCGTCTGTGCCGGCACCCGCGGCCTCAGGTGCAAACGTGTAGACCAGCCATCCGGAGAGCAGCCCGCCCGCGGCCAACGAGACCAACAGCCAAGACGGCGAGAAGCCGGAGGGATCGGAGAACTCTTCCGTTGACGAAAAGAATCGGTGTTCGGCGACCGCACCGCCATCGCTGAACCCGGCCAGTTGCGTCAGCATGACGTTGCCGATGGCCTGCGTCAGAAACTCCAGCGCGATGCAACCAAGCCCCACCAGCAATCCGACAAAAAGTGCCAGGATCGCCCACTTGCCCGATGGGGCCAACGTGATCGATCGCGTCACGGAACGCACTATCCACTGAACGCCTGCTTGCACCGGAGATCGAGCGGGGGTTTCAGGTGCGCTTGCCATCGACTTGGAGACGTCGGGTCGGTCTGCGGACGTCATTCGGGCGGGTCAGATTCGGGTTTGCGGGCCTGATTGGCATACGGCAACGTCTTCGGGTCAGCCACCAGCGTTCGGTAGAACTCAGGCCGCCGATCGTCAAAACGATCGATGACATGCGTGTCCTTGGTGCGCTCGATTCGCTTGTTGCGGGCCGCCCAAACGTCGATTTCGGCGTACAGAATGACCTCCTCGTCCCCCTCGGCCCGTGCCAGCTCAACGCCGTCGGGACCGCAAATCGAACTGAGTCCGCAGAACGAAAATCCGTTTTCGTGGCCGATGCGATTCGCAGCAGCAAAGAAGAGGTGATTCTCCATGCTCCGCGCCGGCGGAACCAGATGAGCGGTATGCACGGCGGCGGAGGGCCAATTGGTGCCCAACGCGACGACGTCGGCTCCTTGAAGCCCCAGTTCGCGAATCGACTCGGGAAATGAGCTGTCGTAGCAAATCGCCATGCCAACGCGGGCATCTCCGGCTTGGTAAACCGCAAAGGGACGATCACCGGGGTCGGCAAAACGGTCAATTCCAAGGTGAGGCAAGTGGATTTTGCGGTATTGGCCGACGATGCCATTGGGCCCCAGCAGGATCGAGGCATTAAAAACCTGCTCGCCCGCGCGTTCCAGATAGCCAACGCTAAAGTGCAAACCGTGGATCTTGGCTAGGTGGGCCAGGTCGCCAATGACAGGGCCGTCGGGCACGATCGCAACCCGCTCCGCATCCTCCAGCCGGTCGAACGCGTATCCGGAAAGCATGCATTCGGGGAACACCACCAGGTCGGCACCCCGCTTGGCAGCCGCGTCCAGGTGTCCTTGAATGCGTAAAACGTTGGCTTCGACGTCGGCAAAGGTGACGTCGGTCTGGACGCAAGCGAGCAACATTGTCACAACCAGTCCTGCGAGTGGGCCGTACGTGAGATCAGCATGCGCGCGATCAGCACGTGGGCAATCAAGGCGTCCGCAGGGAAATTTGTACGAAAGGCAGGGATCACCATGATCGATCAAGAATACGACTACGACCTGTTTGTGATCGGATCGGGCCCCGGAGGCGAAGGCGCCGCGATGCAAGCCGCCAAAGGCGGGCTTCG
>JBCCUO010000323.1:0-5300 GCA_039196805.1 Planctomycetota bacterium
CCGAATTTGGTACTCAGGCAAGACATTCCGCGAGTTCAAACGATGTATTTCGATCCAAGATATTTTCTGTTCATCGGGCCCGCCATTCTGCTGGGCCTCTACGCGCAGTGGCGAGTCAAGTCAGCCTTCAGCCAGATGGCCGAGATCCCGGCGCGGATGTCGGGTGCCCAGGCGGCTCGTACGATGCTGGATTCCGCCGGGCTCCACGACGTGGGGATTGAGCAGATTGGTGGGCGACTCAGTGACCACTACGATCCCGGGGCGAAAGTCTTGCGCCTTAGCCAAGATGTGTATGCTGGCCGTTCGATGGCAGCGCTGGGTGTGGCCTGCCACGAGGCGGGTCACGCGTTTCAAGACGCCAAGCAGTACGCTCCCTTGGTGATCCGAAATCTTGCTGTTCCCGCGGCGAACTTTGGCGGTGGACTTGGGGGCATGTTGGCGATGGCGGGTGTCGGCTTCGGAATGCAACCCCTGTTGCTGCTCGGCATCATCCTGTTCTCGGCCGTGGTGTTCTTCCAGGTCGTCAATCTGCCGGTCGAGTTCGATGCCAGTGCTCGCGCGAAGCGTCAGTTGGTCCAGCAAGGCATGATCAGCGAGATGGAGTTGCCGTACGTCAGCAAGGTCCTCAACGCCGCCGCGCTGACCTATGTCGCCGGAACGCTGCAGTCGATCTTGACGTTGGCCTATTACATCTTCCGCTACATGGGCGACCGGCGCTGAGCCATTGTCCAGACCATCCAGCAATGTCGTCAGCCTTCTCCAAAGGCCGGGCTTAGTAGCAGGCAATGGGTAGCATACGCGCTTCGCGGCGGACAGGGCTCGGGCTCACGGAGTGAGCGGTCGACGGTGTTCCAACTCGCTTGATGCCCAAACGCTGCCCCGCCGAAGACTGAACCGCGAAGCGGTGGCGGTAGGTAGGATAGGACGCAGTCCCAGTTTCGCTAACGTAGTGGCGTGGGTAATTTTCCAGTCACCGCGTCTCGACAGGGGGAATCCCGTCCGTGAGCGAAGAGTCACCAAATACTGCTGGGGCGGAATCTCGCCAGCCTTCGTCAGTCACCGCGACGCGATGGGTGCGACGACTGGCCGTTGCCTACGTTGCACTCGGCAGCGTCGTGTTCGCCTACCTGCTTTGGCTGGCCATTGAGCTGCCGTCGCCTCAGCCATTCACGACGCAGACGGACCTGCAACAGGTGATTACGGATGGGCAAGCGATGCGCGATGATCTGCTACGACAGTCAACGCTGGGAACGTTCCAAGATGTGGATGCCGAGTTTTTCCAGTACCTGATCGACTCCGCTACCGACGTCGATCCGGATCCGAAGGCGATCGCCGCGCACTCAGATTGGATAGTGACTAACTACCAAGACCGTTTTGACACTCATTCGCTTTCCGTTCAGTACTTGCTCACGTCGCAAACTTGGACGCTAGCGATCGCCCTGCTGGTGATCATGGTCCCGCGTCTCTGGAGTGCTGTCTTGCTCCTTTTATTCTCCTTGGCGGGAACGTCGCCCGTCTCAGAGTTGTTTGCAGGTCAGGACCTGGGTGACCTGTTTCTCTTCACGATCGCGCATGTCCTGATTGCGGTCGCTATCTTGTTGTTCGCAGCGACAGCTTCGTTCTTCCGAACCTATGAGGCCGATCAAACCGTCGGTCACGCCTGGGCGCTGATCACGTTTGGCGTGCTGGCGGTGGTCGCCGGCGTCGCGATAACGGCCCACGCGATCATCAGCGAGAGCGACTTGTCCTACAAGCGAACTCAGGGCATCGGCGCCACGTTCGCGTCGGGACTGCTTTGTTTGTCGTACGGATTCTCGGACTTGAGGTCCAAGCGACGTGCGAAGCTAAGTTCCCTTGAGTGAGACTACAGCCTCCGCAGCCCGTCTTCAGTCATCGGTGTCGGAATCTCAAAGTCCACGTCGTCGATTCGCTCCAACGTTTCAGCATCTAGCTCCAGGTCGATTGCCTCGAGCGATTCGTTGAGCTGCTCGACGGAAGTGGCTCCGATGATCGTTGACGCCACGAAGTCATGGTGTTTGCTCCACGCAACCGACAAGGCCGTGACGGTCGTTCCGATCGACGCGGCAATCTCGGCAAGTCGACGTGTCGTCTCGACCGTGCGATCGTTAACGAAGCGTTTGGCCATTCGCTTTTGGCGTTCCTGGCCGTTCAGCAGGTAATCGGTAAACCGACCACCCGGTGGCGGACCGTCTTCGTACTTGCCAGTCAGCACTCCACCGCCCAGGGGTGAATAGGGTAGTAAGCTTAGGCCCTCACGACGAAGGACTTGAGCCAGCTCACTCTCACAACGGCGATTGATCAGACTGAAATTGTTTTGCACGGTCTGGTAGCGGTCCACACCATGCGTTTCAGCCTGCCATAGGCTCTTCATGACGCCCCACGATGTCTCGTTGCTGCAGCCGATGACGCGGACTTTTCCTGCGTCACGCAGTTCGGTCAATACACCCAGTGTTTCTTCGTAGGGCATGCCGTGGTCAGGCCAGTGCGTCTGGTAAAGATCGATGTAGTCGGTTTGCAATCGACGAAGCGAATCGTCGCAGGCCTTGACGATGTGGCGCCGATCCAGGGCGGTGTGACCGTGCCGGACGGGTGGGCAAAACCAACCGTGGCCGGGCCCAGTCACCTTGGTCGCGATGATCATCGCCTCGCGTGGCTTGGATTTCATCCAACGCCCCAAGTTTTCCTCGGTGACTCCGAACGACTCTGCTTTGGGTGGCACGGGATAGATTTCCGCGGCGTCGAAGAAATCGATCCCCGCTTCCCAAGCGCGATCACAGATCGTGTGACTCGACCGCTCATCACACTGAGAGCCGAACGTCATCGTGCCCATGCAGATGTCGGAAACCACGATGCCGCTGGATCCGAGGCGTTTCTTTTGCATCATCGGTCGGTTCGAGATTCCGTAGGTGGGAGAACTAGCGAAATTGGACGCGATCGGAACCTCAGTTGTTGTCTGATCGCCTCGTGCGTCGAATTCAGTCGGAGTAGAATAGCGGTGGCGGTTGAAATTTCACCCCCCTGCTTACCGCCCCCGCCTTCGCGTTCTGCTGCCTCCTTTTTGCTGATGGTTCTCGATCTTCCGATGCGAAATCTCATTGTTTGCGTTTGTCTGGCAGGCGTTTTTTTTACGACGCCGCCTGAAGTCCTAGCCGCCGAAGAGGAATACAAGCACGGAGTCGATTCGCAGCGAGACGACGGGGTTCCGCGTGGAACGGTGACGCAGCACACTTGGCTGGCCAGCAAGGTCTATCCAGGCACCAAGCGTCGTTACAGCGTCTACGTGCCGGCGCAGTACGATGGGAAGAGTCCCGCAGCGTTGATGGTGTTCCAGGATGGCCACACCTTCGAAGGCGAAACGGGCGACTATCGGCTTCCGATCGTATTCGACAACCTGATTGCCCAGGGTGCCATGCCGGTCACGATCGCGGTCATGATCGACCCTGGCCACACCGGCCCGCTGCCTGACAAGCGTGGTTGGCGACCTCGGCCGGCCAACCGCAGCGTTGAGTACGACACTGTCAGCGGTGACTACGCCGAGTTTCTGCTGACCGAGATCCTTCCCGAAGTCAGCAAATCGTACCGCGTCACGGCCAACCCAGAGCTTCGCGCCATTTGTGGAAACAGCTCGGGAGGCATCTGCGCGTTCAGCGTCGCCTGGCACCGACCCGACCAGTTTCGCAAGGTCCTGAGTCACATCGGCAGTTTTGTGAACATTCGAGGTGGGCACGACTATGCCGCGCAGATCCGCAAGACAGAAAAGAAGCCGCTTCGAGTCTTTTTGCAGGACGGTGAGAACGACTTGGACAACCAGCACGGCAATTGGCCATTGGCCAATCAACAAATGGCCAAGTCGCTGGCGTTTAAGGACTACGACTACAAGTTTGTATTTGGCACCGGAGCGCACAACGGCAACCATGGTGGAGCAATCTTCCCAGACTCACTGCGTTGGTTATGGCGTGGATGGCAACAGGAGAAGCCTTGATCGATGGAAGATGATTCACAACGGTCGATCGACATTCCCTTCTCGGTCCCCTTCGTTCATCGGCTGCGAGTCACATCTGACGTGTCGGCGGCGGACTATGCGGTGCTGCGTGACCTCTTGGACGGTGGTGACAACGGACCGGCACGAGTCCTGTTGGTCGCTGAAGAAGCGCTCGCGCAGTCGAACCCGCATGTCGAACGATTGAGCCAAAGGTTGTGCGAAGACGCCGGCATTGACCTGATCCATCAGGTCCAATTGCCGGGCGGTGAAGCGATCAAGAACTCTCGCAATGGCGTCGAGGTTGTCCTGCGTGCGATCAATGACCATGACTTGGACCGGCGAAGTTACGTCGTGGCCATCGGCGGTGGCGCTTTCTTGGATGCTGTCGGTTATGCAGCGGCCATCGCACACCGTGGCGTCCGCCTGATTCGCCTTCCAACCACGACCTTGGCACAGGCGGACTCCGGAGTCGGCGTCAAGAACGCCGTCAACTATTTTGGCAAGAAGAATTGGGTCGGTACCTTTGCCGTCCCCTGGGCGGTGATCAATGATTCCGGCCTACTGACCACGCTTCCCGACCGAGACTTTCGCAGTGGTTTCAGTGAAGCGGTCAAAGTCTCCTTGCTGAAGGATGCGGACCACTTCGACTGGTTGTGCCGTCATGCAGAATCGATTGCCGATCGAGATCCCGAGATCTCGGCCCGGGCGATCGACCGCTCGTGCCGACTGCACCTCAGGCATATCACCCAAGGCGGTGATCCATTTGAAACTCGCGAAGCCAGACCGCTGGACTTCGGCCACTGGTCCGCTCACAAATTGGAACCGATTACCCGCTATCAACTCCGTCACGGCGAAGCCGTGGCCATCGGAGTTGCGATCGACTGCCTTTACTCGTCGCTGATGTTGGGCTTCCCTTTGGCGGACGCCCATCGCGTTTGCGATTGCCTCGCCCACCTGGGCCTGCCTCTTTGGGACGAGTCCGTCGCGCCGATGGAGCGACTCCTTGATGGGCTGGAAGAGTTTCGTCAGCACCTGGGCGGTCGACTGACCATCACGATGTTGCGGGGCGTGGGCGACCCCATCGACGTCAATCAAATCGATCGCGATAAGATGACGCAGGCCATCACGATGCTGCACGAGATCACAGTCGCGGCCAAATGAGCGCTAAGGTAACCAACGCTCGCTAACACGCCGGAGCTTGTAGCGAAACACGCGGAGAGTTTCGGCCATACGCCCCACGCGAGCGCTCCGTGTCGACGTCACCCAAACGATACCTATACGTTTCCACGCACCACCG
>JBCCUO010000324.1:0-5276 GCA_039196805.1 Planctomycetota bacterium
CCAAGAAGTTGAAGGCGCCGATCTGCATCGCTTCGACGGCCACGGGGACAGTAGCGTGCCCGGTGACCATGATCACCTCGCTGTCGGGCAGCCGCTGGCGTGACTGTTTGAGGATCTTCATGCCGTCAACATCGTTCATCACCATGTCGGTAATCACGATGTCAAAGGTCTCGCGCTGAATCAACTTGGCCGCGTCAGGACCGCTGGTGGCTACTTCGCACTGATAGCCGACCTTTTCCAAACTCTCGGTCATTGCCCGTGCGTGGGCAGCCTCGTTGTCCACCACCAACAGCTTCAATTCACTTGGTTCATAGCCTGGTGAATCACCAGATCCGGCACCCGACGAGTCCGCCTGATCGTGATCTTCATTAAGGTCGCTCATAGCTAGCCGCTAAACCGCACGGGGCGGAGTTCGAGTCAGAAGAAGCGAGGAATGACAAAATTTGGCGAAATTCGCCAGTGGGGCTGGCCGATACCTACCCTGGCGTAGTTGCGGCTAGCCACAACTGTCGTCGTGGCACCCAAGCAATACGAAACGTGCGGTGACGATCTGCCCCTTGTCACCGCATTCAGGAGCCCCAGCGGGTAGCTGCCCCGCCCGCTGGGGCTTCGATCCATTGGGACGGGTACGGAATGGTCATTGGCTACTGGCGTAGCGTGTTTGCAGGGACTCCACTTCCAGCGGCGCCTGTGATGTGGCCGTCATCGCTCGGACAGCTGCTTCGGCGGCAGCCAAGGTCGTGATGCAGGGAACGCCATAGCCCACCGCAGCCGCGCGAATCTTACCTTCGTCGGTGCGGGATCCTTTCCCGCTGGGTGTGTTCAAGATCAGCTGCACGTCTTCGTTCTTCAAGAAGTCAATCAGGTTGGGATGCCCTTCGGCGATCTTCTTTACCAACTGGACCTGGACGCCGGACTCTTGCAGCCGCTCCGCTGTGCCACGCGTTGCCAGCAATTCAAATCCGAGATCGATCAGGTGCTTGCCAAGTGCAAGGACCGAGTCTTTGTGGCGCGCCGATAAGCTGATGAAGATCTTGCCCGATTCAGGTAACACCGTTCCCGCCGCCAACTGGCTCTTGGCAAACGCCAGTGAAAATTGATCGCTGATCCCCATCACCTCCCCGGTGCTTCGCATCTCGGGTCCCAGCACAATGTCGACGCCGGCGAACTTGCGGAATGGCAGGACGCTTTCCTTGATCGAGACGTGCCGCGGTATCGGTTCGCGGTCGATTCCCAACTCCGCAAGCGTTGTCCCCGCCATCACCTTGGTGGCCAAATTGGCGACTGGCACACCGGTCGCCTTGGCAACGAAGGGAACCGTACGACTGGCTCGCGGATTGACCTCCAGGATGTAGACCACCGGCTTGCCGTCTTCCAGTTTGACGGCGAACTGAATGTTCATGAGTCCAATGACTTGGAGTCGCTTGGCCAGCTTTCTGGTCGCTTCGCGAATTTCGGCGATCACCGGCTGAGGCAAGCTGAAGGGCGGAATACAACAGGCTGAGTCACCGGAGTGAACTCCGGCTTCCTCGATGTGCTCCATGATCCCCATCACCACACACTCGTTGCCGTCAGAAATCGCATCGACATCGACCTCCGTCGCGTCCTCCAGGAATCGGTCGATCAAGACGGGCTGGCCATCGGCAACGATGAATGCCTCGGCAACGAAGCGTTCGAACTGAGCGTTGTCGTAGCAAATTTCCATGGCCCGACCACCCAGCACGAAGCTGGGCCGAACCAATGCGGGGTAGCCGATTCGCTTCGCTTCGCGGCGCGCCTCGTCCATATTGCGGGCGATTCCGGAGGGCGGCTGCCGAAGTCCCAGTTCATCGATCAGCTGCTGAAACAGTTCACGGTCTTCGGCCGCTTCGATCGTGGCGACATCCGTGCCGATGATATTGACTCCTGCTTCTTTCAATCCGCGGGCCAAATTCAAAGGTGTCTGTCCGCCGAACTGCACGATCACTCCGTCAGGATCGATCGCGTCGTGGATGTTCAGGACGTCTTCAATGGTCAGGGGCTCGAAGAACAGCATGTCGGACGTGTCGTAGTCCGTGCTGACTGTTTCCGGATTGCTGTTGACCATCACGCTCTCGATGCCCATTTCCTGCAGCGCGAAACTGGCGTGACAGCAGCAGTAATCGAATTCAATCCCTTGGCCGATTCGGTTAGGACCGCCACCGAGGATCATGATGCGTTTCTTGTCGCTTTTGGGCGGCAGTTCGTCTTCCACCTCGTAGGTGCTGTAGTAGTAGGGCGTGTACGCCTCGAACTCGGCCGCACAGGTGTCGACCGATTTGAACACCGGACGAATGCCCATTTCCAAACGACGGGCCCGCACCTTCAGTTCGGTCGTCGACGTGATCGTCGCCAGTTGCCGGTCGGCGAATCCGGATCGCTTGGCTTCCCACAGCAGCTCCTTGGACCAGGACTCCAGCGGGCCTGCGCCGCGCAGCTTTTCCTCCAGTTCAACGATTTGAAGAAGGTGATCCAGAAACCAGCGATCGATGTGAGTGTGCTCATAGATCTGCTCGATTGACATCCCCGATTTGATCGCGTAGCGGATATAGAAAATCCGCTCGTCGCCGGGAGTGCCCAGCTTGGCCAAGATGGCGGACTCGTCCGGTTGGTTGTCGGTTCCCCATAGGTCGCTCGCGTCGCTGCCCAATCCAAAGGCGCCCACCTCCAAGCCACGCAAGGCTTTTTGGACCGACTCCTTGAACGTCCGGCCGATGGCCATCGTTTCTCCCACGCTCTTCATCTGCGTGGTCAGGGTGGCATCCGCGTCGGGGAATTTTTCGAACGCGAACCGCGGCATCTTGGTGACGACGTAGTCGATCGACGGTTCGAAGCAAGCTTTGGTCTTTTTGGTGATGTCGTTCGGCAATTCCCAGAGACGATATCCCACGGCCAACTTGGCGGCGATCTTGGCGATCGGAAACCCAGTTGCCTTGCTGGCCAGAGCACTGCTGCGGCTGACGCGAGGATTCATCTCGATAACGATCATCCGGCCGGTCTCGGGCTGGATGGCGAACTGGATGTTGCTGCCACCCGTTTCCACACCGATTTCGCGAATGACGGCCAGCGATGCATCTCGCATTCGCTGGTATTCCTTATCGGTTAAGGTTTGCGCGGGCGCGACGGTGATCGAGTCGCCGGTGTGGACCCCCATGGCGTCGAAGTTTTCGATGCTGCAGATGATCACCACGTTGTCGTCCATGTCGCGGACGACTTCCATCTCGTATTCCTTCCAGCCGATGATCGACTCTTCGATCAAGACCTCGGTGACCGGGGATTGGTCCAGGCCGTTTTGAACCAGTACGTCATAGTCGTCCTTGTTGTAGGCGATCGCTGAACCGCTGCCGCCCATGGTGAAGCTGGGACGCACGACGGCCGGCAGACCGATCCTGCTCAGGGCGCCACGAGCTTCCTCCAAGGTGTGAACAACCTCTCCGGTGCAGACGTCGAGACCGATCTTTTCCATCGCCAGTTTGAACTGATCGCGTTCCTCCGCCTTGGCGATCACGTCGCGGCGAGCACCGATCATTTCGACGTTGTACTTTTCCAGCACTCCGTTGTCGGCCAGGTCCATGGCGGTGTTCAAACCGGTTTGGCCGCCCAGGGTGGGTAGCAGCGCGTCGGGTCGTTCCTTTTCGATCACCTTCTCGACCAACTGCCAGGTCAGTGGCTCGATGTAGGTGGCGTCGGCTGTGGCAGGGTCGGTCATGATCGTCGCGGGATTGCTGTTGACCAGCACGACTTCATAACCCTCTTCACGCAGCGCCTTGCATGCCTGGGTTCCGGAGTAGTCGAATTCGCAAGCCTGGCCGATGACGATCGGGCCGCTGCCAATGATGAGAATTTTCTTGATGTCGTCGCGACGTGGCACGCTGTAAATCCGACGCTGAAAGGGGGTGGTCGCGAAGGCAGTCGGGTTACAGCCGGGCCAGCCTCCGCGGCAAATCAAATTCGGCGAAGGATATCATGCGACCCAGGGGGCTGCGTAGGAGCCCTGATCAGGAAACCACTCGGTAGCCCGTTGCCTACCCCGTGATGGTCCAGGTCGACACTTCTTTGGACGCGGTCCAAGGCGCCACGGTCGAAGCAAACTCGGCCATGTGGGGCGTCTGTTTGTGGACCTCGAAGGCTTCGGCGTCCGTGTAGGTCTCGTACAGGAAGATCTTGCCGCGATCTTCCGCATCCACGCACACGTCGAACTGGTGGCAGCCCGGCTCGTCACGCACAGACGTCTCCGCTTGCCGAATCATGGCGTCGAAGAACTCCTGTTCATGTCCCGGTTTGACTCCAAAGTGAACCACAACAGCAAACGTGGGTTTGGCCATTCGACTCTTCCATCCAACCTGGTGATGAGTAAAGAAACGGTTCGGAAAGACAGCCATGGGGCCGATTCCCAGAAGCTGCGCGAAGCCGCTATTGTGTTCGCGAGTGACCGTCGAACCAACGGGTCGTCATCGATGGCGACCGTGAAGCCTGGCCATGCCGCAAGGGTAAACGAATCATGGGACTGTTCGTCGCAGTGGATGTTGGCGGAACCACATCGACCGTCGCTGTGGGAGACTCCGATCGCAATGTTCGGTTGGTGTCCGAGCAATTTCCGACTCGGTCCCAGGAAGGCCCGGACGCCACCATCGCCGATATCACGACCGAACTGGTTCGGCTGATCGATGAGCTGGACGGCACACTGGCTGACGTCCGACAAGTGGTGCTGGCAACACCTGGCCCCGCGACGCTGGACGGCGTGCTGCAGGGGACACCAAACCTGGACCCCAAGCTCTGGAACGAGTGCCCGATTCGTTCGCTGCTTCAGTCGGCTCTGCACCAGCGACACGCGACGACGACGGTCAGCTACCTCGGTGATGGGCAAGCCGCGGCGCTCGGGGAGTACGCTGTGCGGCGTGGACAGGTGCGACTCGACGACGTAAGCCCGAGTCACCCAGAAGCCAACCTGGAGTCGCTGTTCATGGTGGCCGTTGGTACCGGCATGGGAGGCGGCGAAGTTCGCGACGGACGCGTGGTCCGAGGCCGCAAGGGTCGCGCCGGACATGCCGGTCACCTGATGTTGCCCAGCGACGCGTTTCGCTATCCCCACGACGCCCAGCTCAAGGTCGGGAACTCGCTCAGCACTTCGGAGTCGGCCGTCTCGTTGACTTCACTGACCCACCAGCTGGCCCATCGGCTGCAGCTACCTCAATGGGTCGACCACCCGCTGCGGTTGGCTGGCGGAAGCGACAAGGACAAGGCGAAACAGCTTCGGG
>JBCCUO010000325.1:0-5276 GCA_039196805.1 Planctomycetota bacterium
CACGTCTATTCGCTGGCCTGGCCAAGACCCCTCTTGCACCAGCGCATCAACCAGCGGGTGCAGCAGATGTTTCTGTCCGGGCTGGTGGATGAAGTCAAAGGGCTGCTACAGCGTCACACCGAACTGTCGCGGACGGCTCGCCAGGCGGTCGGATACCGCGAGGTGATCGCTTGGCTGCAGGCAAACGATGATGAATCGGGGTTGGATCACGTCCGCGATGAGGTGGCTACTCACACGCGCCAGTTGGCCAAGCGCCAGGAGACCTGGCTGCGTTCAATGAGCGAGATCACAATGATTTGCGTGGACGACCAGACGGATTGGCGGCAGTTGGTCACCGACCTGGTCATGCGGACTCAGAGTGGCCGTTCTTCCACCGGTGGCTAACAAAATCGCTGGGCGGCAGCTAATATCCACGCCCAAGACGGAACCTCCCAGGCGGCTTTTCGGTCCGCAATCTGAGTCTGTCCGTTTGGTCACTTTCGCTGTCCCCGCTCCGTGATGCCATGTCGGACGAGTATTCCGCCATCCGCCGCCTGATGGAAACCTTGACCCAACGCGTCCAAGAACGCCCGGCCGGGTCGTACACGACCAAGCTGGTCGAGGGCGGCGTCGACAAGATCGCCAAGAAGATTCGCGAGGAGGCGGAAGAGTTGATCGAGGCGGCTGGAGAGGACGGACCCGAGGGTCGCGAGCACTTTGTCTATGAAGCCGGCGATTTGATCTTTCACACTCTCGTGTTGCTGGCCTACCGCGGCGTCGACCTTGCTGAAGTCAGCGACGAACTTGCCCGACGTGAGGGAGTGTCCGGCTTGGTGGAAAAGGCCAATCGCGTCGCGCCTCCCGATTCAAACTCGTCCTGACCCTTCACGGTTGCCCGCATGGCGTCGCCGATCTGGTTCGCGTCGACGCCCCCCAACCTCTCGACTTAATCGACCACGCGATCCCGTATTCATGACCATCATCGATTCCCGTCAGCAGCTACGACTTGGCATCCCCAGCAAGGGCCGACTCAGTGATTTGGCCACCGACCTACTCGGCCAGTCCGGCATCAAGTTTCGCCGGCAGAACCGTGGGCTGTTTGCTCGCGCCAGCGGACTACCGATCGACGTGATCTTTCTCCGCACCGACGACATTCCGACGTTGTGTGCCGAGGACGCCATCGACATGGGGATCACCGGCAGCGACCTGATCGAGGAAGCCGACGTGGATGTCAACGTACGAATGAAGTTGGGCGTCGGCAAATGCCGTTTGACATTCTGTGTCCCCCAAGATGCTCCCATTCAGACCGCCGCTGAACTGAATGGAAAACGAATCGCCACCAGTTTCCCGACCGTGACCAAGAACTACCTGGCCAAGCTGGGCGCCAAGGCGGATTTGATTTCGCTCACTGGCAGCGTCGAGGCGATGATCGCCTTGGGCGTCGCCGACGCGATCGTGGACCTGGTGGAAACGGGCAGCACGCTGGCCGCCAATCGACTGCGGATCTTGGAGACCATCGGCCACTACGAAACCGTGCTGATCCAAAACGACAAGAGCCATCACGCCGAGACCGCCGACCGCATGATTTCGCGGCTGGAGGGCGTGGTGCTGGCTCGCGACTATTCGATGCTGGAGTACAACATTCCTAAGACCAAGTTGGCCGAAGCGGAGATGATTACACCCGGGTACGATTCTCCAACGATCAATGCGGTCGAAGACAGCTCAATGTGCGCCGTCCAAGTCATGGTCCGCCGCGGGGAGGTGATCGAGGCAATGGAGCGATTGAAGGCCATCGGGGCCTCTGCGATCTTTGAGATGACCATCAACAACTGCCGCCTATGACCGCACCGTCGACACGATTTCGAGAAGATCGCCAATGAGTGTCGCGGAACGCACCACTTGGACGGTCGATGATTCCGCTGAGCTTTATCAGCTCAGCCGTTGGGGTTCGGGCTACGTCTCGATCTCTGACCAGGGTCACTTGCAGATCACGCCGGGGCAAGACCCAGATCGAATCGTCGACTTGAAGGCGTTGATCGACCGATTGATCGAACGCGGACTAAGGCCGCCCGTCTTGATCCGGTTCAACGACTGGTTGCAGGACCGCATGGTGACGCTGCACGATTGCTTCGCGCGGGCGATCGAAGACCACGCCTACCAGAATCGCTATCGCTGCGTGTATCCCATCAAGGTCAACCAGCAACGCGATGTGGTGGCCCAGGTGATCGATCGGGGCCGTGAACTTGGTTTCGGCATCGAAGCGGGCAGCAAGCCCGAACTGCTAGCCGTGGTCGCGATGACCGACCCAGCCACACCGATCATCTGCAACGGATTCAAGGATCAAGAGTTCATCGAGATGGCGTTGTTGGCCCAACGCATGGGCCGCACCGTGATTCCGGTGGTCGAAAAGGTCAGCGAGTTGGACCTGATCTTGCAGCAGGCTGAGCGATTGGGGGTGCGCCCCACTTTGGGCATGCGCATCAAGTTGGCGACACGTGGCTCGGGACGCTGGCAAGCCAGTGGCGGGTACCGGTCCAAGTTTGGGCTGACCGTCGCGGAGATGCTGAGCCAACTGGATCGACTGATCGAGATGGGCATGGCGGACTGTTTTCAACTGCTGCACTTTCACGTCGGTAGCCAGATCGGCAATATCCGACAACTGAAAGCGGCCATCTTGGAGGCGTCTCGAATCTACGTCGACCTTCATCGCCGCGGAGCAGGCCTACGAACCTTGGACGTGGGTGGCGGTCTGGGTGTCGACTATGACGGAAGCGCCAGCGACACGCCGTCCAGCATGAACTACTCCGTGCAGGAGTACGCCAACGACGTGGTCTTTCATGTTCAATCGATCTGTGATGAAGCGGGGGTACCCCATCCGGAATTGATTACCGAAAGCGGCCGTGCCGTCGCCGCCCATCACAGCGTGTTGATCGTTGAAACACTAGGCGTCACCGAACAGGGGAACGTCCAATCATCGCCGCAAGCGATTCCTGAGAGTTATGAGAAGCCGGTTCAAGATCTGTGGGAGTCGTATCAGGGATTGACGCCGGAGAACATGCGAGAGTGGTTGCATGACGCTCAGTCCTCACTGGACCTGTGCGTGAACCTATTCAGTAGCGGCTACCTGCCCTTGGAACAACGTGTCGCAGCGGAGGATTTATACTTTGCGATTTGCCATCGCGTTCGCGACTTCGCCTCAAACTTGGACGAAGTTCCCGCCGAGCTGGCCAACTTGGATCGGATGCTGTCGGACATCTACTTCGCCAACTTCTCGCTCTTCCAGTCGATGCCTGATGCATGGGCCATCGATCAGTTGTTTCCGATCATGCCCATTGACCGTTTGGATCGTGAACCGACACGGCACGCGGTTTTGGGCGACATCACCTGCGATAGCGATGGCAAGATTGATCGATTCGTCGGATCGCCAACTCCCGCACACACACTGAAACTGCATCCTTGGCAGCCCCAGCAGCCATATTACCTGGCTGCGTTTATGGTTGGTGCCTACCAAGAGATTCTGGGTGACCTACACAATCTGTTCGGGGATACGCACGCCGTGCACGTCAGTTTCCAAGGCTCCAGTTACCAATTACAGTCAATCGTGAAAGGGGACACGGTCAGCGAAGTTCTGGGGTACGTCCAGTACGACGAACGAGAATTGATTGGCAACCTACAGCGAGCAGTCGAGGAAGCGATCGAATGCGATTGGTTGACTGACGCCCAAGCCGGCGAAACGATCGCCTTTTACGAAAGGGCCCTGACCAAATACACGTACCTGTCGACCGGTAAGTGTCGACAGATCGCTCCGTGATCCCGAGCCGAAGTCGCACCGCGGAGCGATCCAGCGGGTCAAATCGTAGCCGAAGCCGCCAAGGCTTTCGGCGGCGCCACCCATCAACGTCTCGCAACCGCTGAGCGCCGAAACTTTCCGCGAGTTTCGCTACCGAGCATTCGCCGAATTCAAGCGTAGCCTTCGGAGGAGGCGGACTACTTTGTCGACAGGCTGCAAACCTATCTCACTTAGAGCTTTCCGCCGCGCTCGTCTTCCTTGGCCAGCTCGGCTTCGCGACCCGCCTCGATCATCGCTTGGCGACGTCGTGCTTCCTGGAACAGCGTGAAGCCTTCGTACGTGAAGAACCCGGCCAGCACGAATCCGGCCAGTGCACCCAGGGTTCCGAACACGCCGCTGATCGCCACGAACACCGCCATCCCGCAGATCACTGCTGCGCCGGCACTGGCGAACCGTCCAAACGCCCGCATCTGGGTGTTGCGTGTCTGGATCTTGGTGCTGCGTGAGATGGCGCTACGCGCCGAGTAGTTTGCTAACTCGCGCATCGCAGACAGATTACTGTTCTTCTCCGGTGCTTGCGAACGGGGAACCAACGGCTCTGCTGGATCGATTGGCTGAGAAGTCGACTCAGCAGACGTGATCTCTTCCGAAGTGTCAGTGGTCTCCGGCAATTCGTCGGTCGTCGGTGCGGTTTGCGTGACGGGAGCTTGCGCTGGCGCGGGAGGTTCTGGCCCAGTTTGAACGCGCTGCAGCAAGCGGTTCATGTAGGCTTCGATCGAATCGTCCTCGGGGGCGCCGCCGACCGGCTCGTCGGACTGCGTTCCATCGGCCGGATCGCCTTGGGAAGCCGGCGTCTCCGGTTCGTCTACGGAAACCGAACCCGGTGGTTCCGAGGCTGACTCTGCCTCTTCCAGGTACCCCTGTGCGTAGTCGAGACCGCCGTCAGTCAAGTCTGACGTGTTGTCCGACATGGCCAGTTCTGATGCAAGCGTTGGTGCCGGCTCCAGCGATGACTCTTCCGCGGTCGCCGGGTCGATGGGATCTTGGCCCCAGGAGACAGGGGTGTCTCGGTCGGCGTCCTGCTCGGCCAGACCCTGGATGTCGAATGGACTGGTGTGTTCAATCGACTGGCCCTCGCTCACTGACGAATCATCCGGTCCACTGTCGACGTCCTCGCGATCCAGGTCGGCGATCAGCAAGCTGGCCAGAGAGCCGCTGACCGATGAGGAGTCCGTTGAGTCGGCGGCTACATCGCGCGTTTCGTCATGCTGCTGGTCGGGTAGTGGCGACAGATCGACCGATTGATCATCGGCGAAGACTTCCTCAGGGCCCATATCCGTAGGCGGTGACCAGGCGTTCGTTGCAATACTCTCTTCGTCGGGTTCGGAGGGTTCAGCAAACGGTTCCTCCACGGCCGGCAACTCGGTTGACCAGCCAACCGGTTCGGCGGGTGTCAGGTCAAATGTGGAGGTGTCATCCTCTTCTTCCGAAGCCACCTGCCATGATG
>JBCCUO010000326.1:0-5268 GCA_039196805.1 Planctomycetota bacterium
CACGTTCGCTGCACGCACGATGTTGCATCGATGAGTAGCATTCGCACTTCTAGCTCCCGCTTGTTGGTCTTGAAGCGACCGCAGCGACGACACGAAGTCGACGCGACGATCGGGCCCGAAGCCCACCACGCTGGATGACTGCGCAACTTGGAGCGATTGCGACAGCGTCAGATCAGAGTCGTGGATGGCGGCGATCTCGCTGGCTCTTCGGGCTGAGAATGGAGCTGCGGGTTGAATTGGGGATCCCTCGCTGACGCAGCGGAGTGGGATGAAGACTTCTGGCCAATAGCTAACAGCCAACAACTTCTCGTCGCTGACCGCTGGACCTTGATGTGTCGGCTTCCCCTAATCAGGCGACATGGACGCAAGCATGACGAACGATTTGACCGGAGGTCCACACGGAGTTGGTTCCCACGTTGCTTGCCGGAAAGATGGAAAGCGGAGGCGAGCCACCGCGCTCCAAAGAGTGGTTCCACCTAGTGTGCCGGCTCTCGGGTGCAGTTGCTGGTTGCTACGGGCAACTCGACTGAGGTTGGCGTGGGCTGCGCCGACAACCGATCTTTCAACTCCGCAACGCTACGGGGGTAGGTGGCCTGGTTTTCGGCGAAGTCGATCGAGGTTTCGAGGGCTTCGAGAATTTTTTGGCTTTGCTTGTCAAAGTGCAGGTAGCTGCCCATGATCGTGTGGGCGTATTCGAACTTCGTCGGCCCCATCAACGCCGCTCGGACGAAGTTTCGTAGATAAAGCCAACGCGTACGGCGGTCAGCAAGCATTCGTGTGGCAATCGTCATGAATCCGCGGGCCATTCGGCGAAACTCCCAGCCGTTGGGCAGGTGCTTGTTCTTCAGATTCAGTCGGCTTGTCGTGTCGATCACCCGGTCCATGAACTCACGGGGCGAGTAAACCGATTGGATGATGCTTCGCAGTTCGCGGTAGATCTCAACGCGGTCTCGCATCGTCACGAAGTTCAGGCCACTCGCGGTTTGGTCCTTGGACTCGTTGCTACGCAACTCGTAGGCTCGATCAGGGTCATCGATCCACAGATGATTGGCGTCGATCAGCCGTCGCTCGCGAGTCAATCGCCGAGTCAATTGCGTATTGGGAAGTGCCGACAGCAAACCGACCATTGCCAAAGAGATTCCGCTTTCTTGAATGAAGCGGATCATCGGTCCGTCGGTACCAGGCTTGTCGGTGTCGAAGCCGATAATCAGTCCCGCCGCAATCGAGATCCCGTGATCGTAGATCGTGCGAACCCGATCGATGATCGGTGCGACCGTGTTGATTCGCTTCTGAGTATGAATCAAAGTCTCTTCGTCAGGCGACTCGATCCCCAAGAACACGTATCGGAACTGAGTCTCCTGCATCAACTCCAACAGCTCTTTGTCGTCGGCGAGGTTAATGCTGGCCTCGGTCGAAAACACGAAGGGGTAGTTGTGCTCTTCGTTCCAGGTCTTTAGCGCATGAAGCAACGGCTTGATCAACTTGCGGTTGCCAATGAAGTTGTCGTCGGTGAAATCGACCCAGCCTCGATAACCCGAGTCGTAGAGTCGGTCCAATTCCCCCAAGAACTGATCAGGTGTCTTGACCCGTGGCTTGCGTCCGAACAACTCGATGATGTCGCAGAACTCGCAGTTGTAAGGACAACCACGAGACGTTTGCAGTCCGACGTGCAGGTAATCGTCAAACGAGATCAGATCAAATCGAGGGGGCGGCGTTTTCGTGACATCCGGCTTGTCTGCTGACTGAAAGAGCCCCCTCGGGTTGCCGTCCCGCCACGCTTGTAGCCACTGAGGGATCGTGACTTCGCCTTCTCCGGTCACCACCGCGTCGGCGGAATCATAGAGATGCGGCTGACTGGTTGGATCGGGGCCGCCGACCACGATGAACTTGTCATTGCGTCGCGCTTGAGCGATCAGCGACAGCGTTCCCGGCTGCTGAGGCAACATGCCTCCGGTGCAGACAACGTCGGCGCGATCCCAGGTGTTCGGGTCGAGCGGACCAACGTTTAGATCGACGAGCTCGAATTCCCAATGCTGAGGCAGCAACGCGGCCACGGTCATCAGCCCTAGCGGGGGCGCAGTTGCCTTGGCACCAATGGCTCGAGCCGATTCAACAAAGTTCCAGTAATTCGTTTGTTCGAATAGTGGCTGGATCAGCAGGCAGCGGACCGGTTCGTCCGGCGTCAGCGGGAGAGATTTCATGGGCTCATGTCGGTCTAGCGTGTCCGCCTGGATCGCCCTCATCGTAGTTCAATGACCTTCATAACCAGGCTCGAAAACCGGATCGTTCGAGAACCAACTTTGATGGCACCCCTGACTGCTCTTTCCAATTTGGTCCACCGCCGAGAGTAGGGTGAGATGCGAGACCTAAAAGGACGCTAAAGCCGGTCGCGCGGCCAGATGGTTGGCTGGACCGCACAAACAGGGGTGAAACAATTTTGTATACCCCGTCGGTCAACTAGACTTCGTCTTGCTCGCCCCGTTTTCCGACGCATTCATCGGTCACCGGTCCCCACTTATCGCGATTCTTCAAGTCCATGTCTGACCGCTGCATTCCACTGATCACGGGCGCAAGCGGGATGGTGGGCTCGTATGTCATGGCCCGCTGGCTGCAGCGTGGCAATCAGTGTGTGGTGGTCTCACGTCCCAAAGGTCGGGTTGGAGCGATCGCGAGGATTGATCGCGTTTTGGAGCCTTTCGAGCAGCACTGGGGCGTTTCGCTTGAGCGGCCCGCTGTGGTCGAAGGTGACTTGTCACTACCCCGCCTTGGACTCAGTGACGATGCGTTGAAGCTGATTCGATCCCAATGCAAGCTCTTCCTGCACAGTGCGGCCAGCCTGAGTTTCCTGCCGGCAGTACAGCACCCGAGTGGTGAGCCCTTCAGCACCAACGTTGAGGGGTCCTCGCGGTGCATTGCATTGTGCCAAGAACTTGGCATCACGAACTTTCATCAGGTTTCGACCGCCTATGTCTGTGGGCTGCGTAGCGGAATCGTTTGCGAAACTGAGAATGACCTTGGTCAGTCCTTCGCCAACGATTACGAACGCAGCAAGTCGATCGCGGAGACGCTGCTGTCGGAGGCGATGGGGCAGGGATCGGTCACCGTCTACCGGCCATCGATCGTCGTCGATCGGTCGGGGCTGTCACCCGTTTCCGGTGACCGCACGATCTATGGCGCTTTTTCGCTGTATCAATCGTTGGCCAAACGCTTCGGACTGCCGGAGCGGGGCGAGTGGTTTCGCAACCTCGGGTTTGTCGGTGGCGAACGAAAGAATCTGGTTGATGTTGCCTGGGTGGCTGACGCGATTGTCGCGATTCTTGAGAACGACCGATTCCATGGCCGGTCCTATCATTTGACATCGGAATCGGGCACCACCGTTGAGTCGTTGGAACGTGCGTTTCGTGGCGCGACGCCCATCCAAAAACACGCTGATGACTCAGCGCGAACGCCGTCGGCCGCCGGGCTGAAGCTCGACGAGTTGGCGAAGCCCTATGTCGAAACGTTCCTGCCGTACTTTCGCGACGACCCGCAGTTTGATCGCCGGAACATTGGCCAGGTGATCGATTCGGGAATCCTGGCACGCCCGCCTGCGGTCGACGCAGACTATCTGGTCGACATGGTGCGCCGCTGGACACCCCGCACGGGAAATGCCAAGCCGTCGCCTGCCTCCACGAACAAGTCCTCGATCTCCAAGAATGGGCCAGAGACGAACGGAAGCCCGGCCTCACGATCAAGACCGTCTGACCACGCAACACCATCTCCGGGTAAGTCAGTCCGATCTACGGCGGAGACGTCTGGAGATGATGCCCGTGTCGAGGATGAGCTAGTCATCTGCGGCTACGCGGTGCGATTGCCGGGTGGCGTCAATGACATCTCCGACTTTGAATCGTTGTTGATGGAAGGGCGATCCGCGATCCAGCCACTCCCCGAGTCCCGACTCGACCGATCACTTTACTTCGATTCACGTCGCTGCATTCCCGGCAAGACCTATAGCGATCTGGGCGGCTGCGTCGATGAAGCGCCGCTGGATGATGAGGTGGAATCCGCGATTGAATCCCTCGGGCGTTTTGACTTGACCCATCGTCAGTTCGCTCGCGTCGCGTCCGATGCGATGTTGGCAACGTTCGGCCGACGAAACTTGGACACGGTAGACGGTGTCGACAGCATGCGTGCCGGCGTGTTGGTGGGGCATAGTGGAGGAACTGCCGAGGGTGGCGCGGTCGTGATGAACACCATGGCCGAGGCGGTCGCTGAGGTGTTGGCTCAAGCTGCTGAGTCACCGCAGGGATCGCTCGAACCGAGCGAACTGCGAGCGACGAAGCAACACGTTGTCGAGTCTGTCCGCCAGCAGCGTCCTCAAGTCGCCGAACCGCGGATGCCCGATGTTTCGGCGTTTCAGGCCGCTTCGCTGGCCGCCCGCATTACCGGGTGTCGCGGTCGCCGCGAAGTCATCGATGCCGCTTGCTCCTCTTCTTTGTTGGCGCTGCAACACGCGGCATCCGCGATGCGATCGGGCCGGCTGGACGTCGCGATCGTGGGCGGGGCGACCTACAACCACGTCGACAACTTGGCACTCTTTTCCCAGTCGGGAGCATGTAGCGAAACGGGCAGCTACCCGTTTGACCAGCGTGCTAGCGGTCTGATCAGCAGCGAAGGATACGTTGCGATCGTCTTGGTCAAGCGATCCGTTGCCGAGTCCTTGGGGCTACCGATTCACGCTTCGCTTGACGGCGTCGGGATCGCTTCCGACGGCAAGGGAAAGGGACTATGGGCGCCCCGCAGCGAAGGGCAGCAGTTGGCCATTCGTCGAGGCGCGTCTGACAGTGGAACCGAGTCGCTGTCGGAGATCGATTATCTGGAATGCCACGCGACCAGCACTCAAGTGGGCGACGCCACCGAGCTTGAGAGCTTGGACGCCCTGCTGCGTGACGACACGACGGACCGTGAGCTACCGATCGGAAGCTTGAAGAGCAATTTGGGTCACTTGCTGGAGGCGGCCGGCGTCGCGGGATTGATCAAATGCCTGATCGCCATGAAGCGACGGATGATCCCTGCATCGATTCACTTCGAACGCCCCAACAATGACTTTGCATGGAACGAAGCCAAGATACGTGTCGTTGATCGACCAGAGTACTGGGCCGCTCGACCTGACCGTCCGCGTCGCGCGGGCATCAATGCTTTTGGTATCGGCGGGCTGAACGCTCATGCGATCATTAAGGAGCGAGCTGCAGAGAAGAGCCCGGCTATGCGTCGACCTGATCACCGGTC
>JBCCUO010000327.1:0-5249 GCA_039196805.1 Planctomycetota bacterium
GCGGGTGAGACCCCGGGCGTCTCGAAGGGGCCAATCATCTCGGGCAAGTAGCGTCGCAAGCATGCCGTCCAACGAGTTCGCGATTCGATCACGCCGACGTGCATCCACTGTGGCTGGCCCGCATTGATCATTGGTCCGCGTCCTGGCCGGGATCCTGCGCGTCGTCTAGTCGACGGATCAGCCGGGCGCGACTGATGCCAAGGCGCCGGGCGGCTTCGGCGCGATTGCCTCCCGATTGATCCAGTTGTTCCAGGATCTGCCCAAGCTCGAAACGACGAATCGCCTCGTCCAAGGGAAGCAAGGGTCGCTTGCCAGCTTGTCGTATGTCGCCCACTTGAAACGATCGAATCGCGAGTGGCAGGTGTTCGACATGGATGGTCGCGGCCGGCGCCGCCGCGATGGCCTGTCGGATCGCCGCGTTCAGCTCTTGAAAGTCGTCGGGCCACGGGTAACGCACCAGCGCGTCCATGGCGTCGCGTCGAAAGCGGTCCGCCGAACCTTCACCCGCCGCATGACGCGCGTCCAACGCCGCCGCCGCCATCAGCGGGATGTCTTCGACACGGCTGGCCAGAGGCGCCACAGTCAACGTCAAGACGCTAATTCGATCCAGCAACCACGGATCGACGCCTTCGATGTTGCTTCCGTCGAACAACAATGCCTCGCTGGTCAACCCATCGGTACTTGGCACTTGATCTGAGTTGAATGGATCACTCGGTCGCGTCGATGGCGCTGTCGCAGCCCAGGGAGTGCGACTGCAGACCGCAATCAGGCGAAGTCGCCCGTCGAACTGCCGGAGCACTTCGCACAACCGCGATTGGGCTTCGGCCGGGGTCTCGTCCAGTGAACGGACCAAGACTGAAGCCATGGCCTGGGGCGACTCGGAAAGGTGCCCGATCACCGGTGAGACGACCGCATCGAGCAACTCGGCGTCCATCAGTGGTCCATCAATGACGGCGATCGGTTCATCGCCCGCTGACAGGGCGTGGGCGCGTTTCCCGATCAGCTCGGCCGCGGAACCCTTGGGTCCAAAGATTCCCAAATCGGTTCGCGCGGCGGTGACCAACTGAAGTCGCCCGCGCAGTCGGCGCGCGATCGTCGAACTGCCGGCCGTAGCGATTCCGACGCGCGAGACCTGACTGGATCGCCAACGTTGCAACGCTTCATGAAGCCCGATCGCTTTCCGCAGATCATCGCTGAGCGGTTCCGACGGATCGCTCTCGATCGCCAGAATCGCTTTCACGTCCCGACCAAGACGCATGAAACGGACGGTGATCGGGCGGCGAGTTTCGCCTTGACGTTCCGGTGGGGTGACGATCGTCTCGACGCAGGCGACGTCGGCAAGTCCAGGTGGTGGCCCCAACGCCGATAGCGTGCGGCGAGGCAAAGAGATGGCGTCTTGATCGTCGACGTCAATCGACGAATCGATTGACGTCAACGTCTCCGCATCGACCTGCAGCCAATCGCAAGCCGCATCGGACAGGTAGATCAGCTGATGCCGATTGTCGATCGCCCAAACGATCGACTGGGACTGTTCCAGCAGCCGTCCGAGAAGGCGTATCTTGCTCCCAGCGGCCACAGTCTCCGACTCCGATCGTGTGATGCCTAGAACGTGTCGAGGATGAAGTGGTGTCCGGAGTGAAAGCGGCGGTGGCGCGGGTAGGCGTTATACCAACGCTTGTTGTAGACCGGAATCCGCATCTCCGGCGGATAGCGGTGGTAAAGACTATCCGCGCTCTTGTAGTAGTCTTGTCCCCAGAAGTTTTGGGGATAGTAGACATACGGGTAATGATAAAAGCGGTTCCAGTTGACATTGGCGGCTTGGCCACCCCATGACTGACCAAACGCACGCTGATCGGCGGATGCGGTTTGGGCGGCGGCCAACGCGCTGCAAGTCAGCACGGCGGCAAGCACTACGCGACGGATCATCCCTGCTTCCCCTTCGAAGCGTCGTCCGTGGATCCGCTAACGGGACCTGCGGCGACAGGTGTGTAATCGGTAACCGCGTCGCCCGTCCGCATGGCCCTGGATCAGGCCAACGGATCCGACACGACTCGGAATCAATCCGGCTTTTCGCTCCGCCTACGCCCGTTCGAGCGCAAACCGTGCGTCCACCAGCCGGTGTACCGGTACCATCGGCAGATTCGGCAAGCCTGGTTGAGTCGATCGTGATGGGATTTTCCGACACAAGCCGGAAGGCCGATCCATCTTTGCCGTTAGCGTCCGCTGGCTCGGGCTTGCGGAGGAGCGAGCGGTCGGCAATGTAGCCAGCCTTCTCCGAAGGCCAGGCTCCGCTCCTGCGGTTCCTAAACCGCGAAGCGGTGGTTTTGGATAGGCTGGAACGCAGTCCCAGTTGCGTGACACACACGTCGCCCCGCCGAAACTCTCCGCAAGTTCCGCTACGAGTTTGGCGGCCGTTCGGCGTTGACTCGGCTCGGGACCAAGGAGTGGTCTGTCGACTTAGGTTTCCAGCCGCCGGGTGACGTACAGCTGGTCACTGTCGGCCGTCACAAAGCCTTCGATCGCTGGTCGTCCGTACTGGGCGGCGCCGGTGTGGACAATGAGGTTGCGGTCCACGCACGCGACGCCCTCGTGATGCGTGTGGCCGCAAAGCACGGTCACGTAACAGTGCGGGCGACTTTCCGCAAAGCGAGTGACGACATCGCCCACCTGGCCACACACAAAGAACGGTGCCCAGAACTCGTCCGTCGTGCGACCTTCGTACCAACAGGCTTGTTGGAAGGGCGGCACGTGCGTGGCGACCATCACGTGACTGGCTGTGGGTGGCAACCGCGAAAGCTTTTCTTCTAACCGCAGCGCCGACTGACGGCCCTGCTCCAGCAGCATCGCTTTCCACTGGTCCGGTTCGGCGTCGCGAAAGTCCTGAATCCAGCGAAAATCGTTCAAGCGAACCGGCGATCGATCGTAGTTTCCCGTCGAGGCGTCTCCCCAGCCATCTTCGCCGATCAGGAACACGGTCCCGGGCGTCAAAGCGGATTCCATTTCGACAAGGTCGATTGGCGACCGATCGGTCAGATAGTGCAGCTGCGGATGATGAGCGCAAACGTCGATCACTCGACGCCGGGTACTGGCAATTGAGCTGTCGTAAAAGTCGTGGTTGCCAAGCACGAACAAGATCGGCAGCGGAATCCGCTCGGCGATCCTCAGCAGCTCAAAGACAACATCGTCCCCTTCGGAGATGTCACCCGTCAGAATCAAGCCACGATGGTGCGGCTGATTCAGTTCGTCGATCCACTGTTCAAACGCTCGCACCGGTGCGTGGTTCAAATGGGGATCGGTCGTCCAAACGAGCCGCATGACCGGTGTGCTTCATCTGAGTCGCCTTGCCTCAAGCGGAAGACGACAAGGTCGACGGCCAGTTGATTGAATCAGCCGGTATCGCGCTAGCGTCCGGTTCGCCGTGACAAACCGTGGGCTAGCGCCCGGTGGCTGATTCTCGGGGGAAGGTGAAACGAAGCGAAGACGCTGAAAGGGATCAGGCGCTGGCGACGGCTTCTGCAGCGGATACCAGGGCTTGAGCCTTGTCGGTCTTTTCCCACGTGAACGTATCGCCATCGCGACCGAAGTGGCCACCCGCGGTGGTCGCACGGAAGACGGGGCGACGCAGCTGAAGATGATCGATGATGCCCGCCGGGGACAACGGGAAGTTTTCGCGGACCAGTTCGCACAACCGCGCGTCATCGATCTTGCCAGTACCTTCGGTATCGACGTGGACGCTGACCGGCTCGCTCACGCCGATCGCATAAGCCAACTGGACTTCGCAACGATCGGCCAACCCGGACGCGACGATGTTCTTGGCGACGTAGCGAGCCATGTAAGCCGCCGAACGGTCGACTTTCGTCGAATCCTTTCCGCTAAACGCTCCACCACCATGACGACCCCAGCCACCGTAGGTGTCGACGATGATCTTGCGGCCGGTCAGTCCGCAGTCGCCGTGTGGTCCGCCAACGACGAACTTGCCCGTCGGGTTGATGTGGTACTTGATGTCGCCTTTGTTTAAATCGGCGGGCAATTCGGGTTCGATGACCTTTTTGATGATGAAGTCGCGAATCGTGTCGTTGTCGACATCGGGACCGTGCTGGGCACTGACCACAACGGTGTCGATGCGCACTGGAGTGTTGCCTTCGTATTCGACCGTCACCTGACTCTTGTTATCCGGACGCAGCCAATCGACTTCCTTGTTGAATCGGGCTTCGGTCAATCGATTGATGATGCGATGCGAGAGGGCGATCGGCAGTGGCATCAATTCGGGCGTATCTTTGCACGCGTAGCCGAACATCAACCCCTGGTCGCCCGCGCCGACGTCTTTGCCGGCCGAGCTGTCGGAGTCGACACCTTGGGCGATGTCAGGACTTTGGGTGTCCAGCGTCACCATCACGGCACAGGTATCGCCGCAGATGCCCATCTGGTCGTCGTTGTATCCGACTTCGTTGATCACTTGGCGGACCACGTCGGCGTAGTTGACCTTAGCTTCGGTCGAAATCTCACCGGCGATGACCGCCAGTCCGGTCGTCACCATCGTTTCACAGGCGACGCGGCTGTTGGGATCCTGTTCCAGGAGCGCGTCCAAGATGCCGTCGGAGATCCGGTCGGCAAGCTTGTCGGGATGGCCCATGCTGACCGATTCGCTGGTAAACAGATAGCGTGCTTGATCGTTGCTCACGTCCAACTCTCCGTCTCTGCCCGCCGGTTGGATCGAACGGCGAGCCAGAAGATTTCACTGCAGATAGGGGCACCGCGGCGGGTTACGCTTCGGCGTCAGGTCCGTCAAATGCCCTGAATTTGAATCACGCTACACTAATCTCCGGGCAAGCATCTGAGAACCGGCGATTCCCGCTGAATCGGCGGCAGAGTGAGACGACTTGCACAGGGAACCATGACTCGCGAATCAAATCCGTCCCCGCCTGCTTTGCCAGATCACCCAAACGCCTCGACTTCCGCCCCTACCGGGCATCAGAAGGGTAAGCGGCGGGCATTGGCCGCCGGAAACAGCGCTGCACCGGCAATCGACGGATCGGCTGGCCGCTGGCTTCCTTTGGTGATGTCAGCGGTTTTTCACGTGGTCTTGCTGGTGGCACTGGGTCTCTTGCTGGCGCCGGTCGTCCAAGGAACCGGCGACGATCCGGATCGTCCGATCGGGATCGCGATGGTGCACCGATTGCCTGATCGTACGGAGTACGCGGATGCTCAGATGCAGCCAGTCAACCCGGACGCCCAGGCTGATTCGAGCC
>JBCCUO010000328.1:0-5248 GCA_039196805.1 Planctomycetota bacterium
AAAGCCGCTCGTTGCCTTCGACGATGACTTGGTCGCCGACTTGCAGGTCGTTGGCGGCGATCGCGATGGCTCGTGTCGTTTCAAACAGCACTTTGACCGGAACACGCTGGGCATTCGACTGAGCATCCACGCGGTAGACGTACGTGTCTTGGCCACTGCGAATCACAGCGTCTTTGGGAACAACGGTTTGTGGTTGTTGTCCCGTCACCGCGATCCAACCGTCCACGGACATTCCCGAAGTCAGCAAGCCGTCAGCGTTGGCAAGATTAACGACGAACCGAATGGTGCGGACTCGTTGATTCACTTCGGCGACACGCCGGGTCGATAGCACCACGGTGTCCCTACCGGTCGCTCGCGATCGGACGACGACCTGATCGCCAAAGTTCTCCAGCGCTTCGACGTAGCGTTCGGGAACCTCCAGCCAAGCTTCGATTTCGCCTGTGGAGACCAGTGTCAGGAGTGGCTCCCCCGGCTGGACCCAGTCGCCCGGTTCGACGTGACGCGTCACCACCGTCGCATCATAGGGGGCGTGGACAACGGTGTCGGACAAGCGAACATCCAGGAGGCGAATCGATTGCTTCAGGCGTTCAATCCTCCTCTCGGCCGAGACGATATCAGCTTCCGCAACCTTGGCGTCGGCTTGGGCGGCATCCCATTCCTGACGACTGACGGCGTCTTCCCTGACTAGGCGTTTGGCCCTTGCCAAGTCGGCATCCGCCCGCTGGGCGACTGCCTGAAAACGGATCAGCTCTGCCTTCGCGACCTCCAGATCAGCTTCGGCTTCTCCTTTCTGGGCTTCTAGACGTCTGGAATCGACTTCAGCAAGACGATCGCCTTTGCGAACGGCCTGCCCTTCGCGAGCGGTCAGCTGAATCAGCCGTCCGGACTCCAATGCGGCGAGGTCGCCGCGAGCTACCGCCCGTAGTGATCCAGTCACCGCATGTCGGTGCTGGATCGGCCTCACGTCAACGTTCGCCACCCGCACGGGCGTTTGGGCTCGAATCGCGGTGCCGAAAGTCAGCGTAAGAAACAGGAGCGGGGCAAATCGGGTGATGACTGATCGCATGGTCGGGACTCCGCAGTTGGGGACGTGCCCAAGGAGATACCCGACCGGGTCGGACGTCTTACAGTCGAGTTGACCAGAATCGCAATATGTTCCGTCTTCGTGCCCACGCACCTCCATCACGTGACAGGATTGGCTTCCTTTGCCAGCCGATCGACCATCGACTCCAGGCGGTGATTCAATTCGATCAGAACGGGATCGGTTTCTCCTCGAGGAGCCCTGTCAGCTGGAACTTCGATCGGATCGTCCATTTCGATCACCACCCTCAATGGCATCGTGTCGCTGGCCTTGCCAAAGATCGCTTCCTGAGTGCGCTGGATCGTTTCGACGATGCGCGTATCGGTCGCTTGGCCGGGCAGCAAATAGCAATCGGGATAAGAAAGCAGATCCTGAGACAGGTTGGCTGCAACGACGTGGTCTTCACTCTCGTTCCGCAATTCTTGCCGTTGGGAGTCCGACACTCCGTTGGACAATCCCTTGAAGTATCGCAACACGGATTCAGATCGAATCACCCTGACACGGTCTCGCACGTCGTCTTCGGAATCCGGTTGCAACCCCATCTTCGACTCGGTCTGTTCAAGCAGCGCGTACATCAGACGATCACGTCGGTGACGAAGGTCGCCCGTTTGGCTTCTTCCCAGGTACTCGATCTCCTTGAGTGACAACATCCCCTCGGCCAGGCGTATCGTCCGCTGCAAGACCGACTTGCCGGCAGGAACACGCCAACCGATGCGACTTTCCAGTTTAGTCAGCTCGCTCTTCGCCCAAGGTCGATAATCTTCAGCGCAGAGATACTTCATGCCCACGGGCAAAACGACGACTTTACCAGCTTTCTGCTTGGAGCGTTTTCGCGCGGCGGCTCGGGCGATGAAGGTCACGCCGTCCAGCAGCGGCTTCAGGACGTCGTTGGTGCGATTGGTGGTGCCCTCAGGAAAAACTAGCAAGCACCGCCGGCCTTCCACCAAAACGTTGATCGCGTACTCCAGGGCGGTTCGGTCGGCGCCTTCACGGTTGACGCTAAACGCTCCCATCCGCCGTAGAGCAAAGGACTCGAATGAAGTCGTGTTGAAGAGGTGCCACGACGCCATGGCGAACAGGTGTGTCCCAGCCTCCCTTGCCGGCCAACCCATCGCGATCGGATCTGCGTAGCGGCAATGGTTTGGCGCCAACAAGATGCCGTCACCCGATGACATGCAATCCCGGAGCTTTTCGATCTGGCGGACTTCGTAGCCGATCACACCTTCCTTCTTCCGCAAATGCCAGTCGATCAATCGAAGCGACTGGATCGCCCAGGGCCACCAATCGCTGGAGTGCGGAGGGATGAACTGGTAGGGCCGACTCAGAACAACGGACATCGGGCACTGGGATGCAAGGAAGGGATTACCGGCAACGCCGACAACGTGACGAAAGGGAACGTCACAGGCAACCGGGACTAGGACGTTGCCTTGGCCAAACCAAACCCAATCACCAGAGCAATGACAAAGAGCGCCACAGCCAGCGCGATGATCAACGCCGGATCAAGTCCCTTGTTCTGCTTGCGACTCTTCAGGCGGTTGGTCGGAGAACTCGCCGGGGGACCGCCGGCGATCGATGATGCGGGGCCGACCGTGGTTGCTCCCGACCCGGTAGGCACTTTCGCCGTTGCAGCCGTGGGCGCGCTCCTCACGTCGGATGCTTGACGCGCCCGATATCCCGATTCGACTTCCAAGTCCAAGAAGCTTCCGTCAATGAAGTCCGCCGCATCGACCCGCTGCTGAAGCTTGACCAACCGACCACTGTCGTTGCTACTGAGTCCTTCCCTAAGCAGGGACGATCGACTGCTGGTCAGCGTGTCGTCCGCCTTGTTCGAGACGGTGTCGCCTCGTGAGGTTGGGTGAGTCGTGTCGCTATCCCGAAACGATAGCGAAGAGGAACCGCCACCGGACGAAAGGGGCTCTTCGCCCAAGCCGGCGCGAACAGGTTGGCCTTTGGGAACCGCGGCAGCAAACTTGGCCAGCACGTCTCTGACGTCAGCTGCCGACTGATAGCGATACTTCGGTTCTTTCTGCAGCATCTTGGTGCAGATCCCTTCCAGCTCACCGGGACAGTCCGAACGAAGCGACCGAATGGGCTTTGGCATTTCGGTCTGGTGCTTGGCGATGCGCTGTGCCAACGTGCCGTCGTTGAATGGCGGCTGCCCGGTCAGCAAGAAGTACAGCGTGCACCCGAGACCGTAAATGTCGGCCCGATGGTCGACGGTGTGACTGTTGAGGGCCTGTTCCGGCGCCAAGTAATCCGCGGTACCCAACACGTTTTCGTTGTTGGCGACGGTCAACGAGTCATCGTCTTCATCCGCGACCAGTGCCAACCCCATGTCCAGCAGTCGAACGTTTCCGGAGGGATCAATCAGCAGATTGGCTGGTTTGACATCGCGGTGGATCACCCCTTCCTCATGTGCGTGCTGGAGACCGTCAGCCGCCTGGCTGATCCAGTCCGCCGCCGTCGAAAAGTCGACCGGTCCCTTGCTGCGGACGATCGCCTGCAAGTCATCGCCATCGACGTACTCCATGACAATGAAGTGGACGTCACCCTCGTTGTCGATGTCGTACGCGGCGACAATGTTGGGATGCTTGAGCGAGGCGATCGCCTTCGCTTCCAATTGGAATCGGGCCAGGTAGGACGCGTCCTTGACTCGTGACTTTGGAAGCACCTTGATCGCCCGCTTGTCACCCATTCGAGTGTGCTCGGCGAGGTAAACGCTACTCATGCCACCGGTGCCGATGTGGCCTAGCAGCTTGTACTTCCCCAGAAAAAAGCCCTTGTACTTGCCCGCCAGCAGTTTTTCCAAGTGCCAGTCGGTCAGCAGCCCCGCTTTGACGAACGCTTGCCCCAATCGTCGGTGATTCGGCGGAAGTTCACCGTCGCACTTTTCACGAACGCGGGCAACGAACTTTTCGTAAGCCTCCGGATCGACCAACTTGCTGTTGGTGACCATTTCAAGAAAGCGTTGCGAGTCAAGCTGCGTCATGGGCGGCCAGCCAATACTCCACCGGGAAATCCCCACATCAAAGTGATATCAGTGGCGGAGCAGAATAACAGGTTCATCATTACGGGTTAAGTAAAGCGTAACCAAAATCAATGCTCGGGCTAACGGAATCGGCGTCAGCCCTCCAAACTTCGGGCCTCGTTTGATCCGATTCTGACATCTGACACCACCGCTGCCCGATGCCCTCGTTGACCGTCCCCCCTGCTTTTCACTCTAGCTCCGAAGCGGATTTCGGCACCGATCGCGTGTGGACAACGCTCGGCTTGATGACCAAGTATTGGCAGCCCGGGACCGTTAAAACCCGATTGGCGGTGTCGGTTGGCGATGCCGCGGCAGCCTCTCTGCACCAGAGTTTTGTGGCCTGTTTGCTTCGTCGGCTGGACGGATGCGCAAGCCGGTGTCAATGGACGGTCTCGCCCGCCGACCGACTCCCCGAACTATCTGACTGGCTGACGACGCATCAGCTGGCCGGGTCCTGGGAACTGGCTGATCAAGGGGGTGGTGACTTGGGCGAACGCATCCAGCGTTGGTTTCGAAGCGCACTCAGCGACGCTCCCCAATCCGCCAACGGCTCGTCACCAGCACAATCCACCGCGGTGCTGATCGGCGGCGACTGCCCCACGCTGACCGCCAGCGAGATCGCCTGCGCCGTCACTGGACTGGTTGATCATGACATCGTGGCGGGTCCCGCCGTCGACGGTGGCTACTACCTCATTGGGCTACGGGGGCCCTGGGTCCCCAGTTATGAGAATCTATTCTCAGACATCCCTTGGAGCACCTCCGACGTCATGGCAGTGACCGCCCGACGCGCCGCAGCGTCGCAACTGACGCTGCGCACGCTACCCAAACGCGAAGACATCGATACCATCGACGAGTTGAACCGGTTGAGAAAGCATCTGGCCCAAACGGTTTCGCCGTCGCGATCACCCCCTGTCTCCCCCAATGCGGGACCTGCGATTGTCGATATGGCGATGGACGGCTGGCTTCGTGAACGCATCGAGCAAATCCTATCGGGATCGGACTCCGCCGAATGAGACGTCCGCCAATGATCAATGCATCTCGTGACCAGTGTGTCTCGGCCTTTGACAAGTAACTCCCCTCAGCCTCGCATGACTGACTCTCAATCTATCCTGGTCGTGGGCGGCGGTGTGATCGGCCTG
>JBCCUO010000329.1:0-5248 GCA_039196805.1 Planctomycetota bacterium
AACGAATCAGAGAGCTGCCGGCCAGCTGGAGGTCCTGACCATCGTCTTGGTTGGTGATCACAAAGCTGGCTGCCGTCTCATCAGCCCACCGATGCACGCCGGCGCCCGGCGTGTCGGACCGGGACCCGGATTCGGTTTCCTGACCGCCGCATGGCGTGCGCATCGCCAATCCGCTGGCGGCCAGCAGCGATAAGCACAGCAGCAAATGAGGACGCATGGGTACTCCGGCTGAGGGGAGGCAACGCCTCTGATCTTACCACGTTCGCGCCGATCCTTCCGCAGCACCCAACTTGCGCAACGAGGTTGCTCTGCCCGAATCACGATCCCAGCCGTTCTAATCGGCCCACCCCGCTGCAGCTTACCGTGATCGATTCAGGCCCCCCCAGCGCCGTTGCCGGTTGCGAGCTTAGTTTTACTGGCGACTTCGTGGGGAAGTACGCCAAAACTGTCTGCCTGCAGACAACTAGGGGAAACGATGTCGACGCCAATCCGCGTCCTGTTGATCGAAGATGACGCCTGCGATGCTGCGATCGTCTCGCGAGCGCTTTCGCGTGGCAACGAAGCGATCGAAGTGACACATGTCGCCGACCTGCATGGTGGCATCTCTGCCTTGGACAGAAAACGATTTCACGCGATCATTCTGGACCTCGGGCTGCCCGATAGCGATGGACTCGATGGGGTCGCCCGTCTTGTGGCCCACGAACAACAACTGCCCATCATTGTGATGACCGGTAATGATGATCCGGCGTTAGCCTTGGAAGGGATCAGCGTCGGGGCAGAAGAATTTCTCGAGAAGGGCAAGATCTATCCCAAGATGCTGGTCCGTGTCGTTCGCCATGCGGTCGCACGCTGGGTCCGTCCTGTACGCAGCGCGGCGATGTGTCACCAGAAAGCATCAAGCGACTACTCAACCTCGTCTGCCGCTCTGGGGTCGACCTGAAGGCTGGCAAGGTACTCAACTAAGTCCCGCAGCTCCCGCGGAGTCAGTTGCTTGACCAGGTCAGCCGGCATCGAGGACTGACCTTTCTTTCTGGCAACGATGTCGTCCTGAAAAATCTCGCGTTGCGTGCCATCCGCCTCAACCAACTCCAAAACATCATCGGTTTCATTCTTGACGATTCCGTTGATCACTTGACCATCGGCATCGACCACGATCGCTGTTTCGAATCCTTTGGCGATCTGGGCATTCGGAATGCAAATCGACTCCAGCAAGTACCTGCGATCTCGCGTTTTGCCGATCACCGTCAGGTTGGGCCCCACTTCACCGCCCGCTCGGTCGACCTTATGGCAGCGGACGCAGGACAGTTCCGTGCGGCCAAAGAACTGTTCCTTGCCTTTCTCGACGTCTCCGCCTTGCAGTGACACCAGCCAAGGGCCCAGTGGGTCTTCGTGGTCACGTTTGGCCATGAATTGATCCAGCCGGTCCTGAGTCGCAGTGGAGAGCTTGCCCTCGCCCGCCTCCAGGACATTGATGTGGACGTCACCGGGCAACTTGCCGTCAAGAAACTGGTTGGTAGCGTTCTCAATCGCACGGACCGCGGAATCGTCGTCACTTGCCGCAAGGATGTCCCAAGCAACTTGGCGAACATCCGAATTACTCGACGTCGTGGCTTGAATGAACTTGGGTAAAGCGTTTTCGAAGTCGTGTTCGGCCAAGACACGCAGTCCGGCGGTGACCATGCGGGTCGCCGGAGTGATCTTGATTTCTTTGGCGGCCGCTACAGCTTCCTTGGGACTCAGCCGAGCGAGCGCGGTCAACGCCGTTGCTCGCGTGCCCATCTTGGCATCTAGGTTCGACACCCGCTTGATCAGCATCGGCACGATCTCGCGAAGCCCCAGTGTCGAGGCAACATCGATCGCTTTTTCGCGAACGTCGCCGTCCTCTTTCATCAGCTGATCCAGAACCGAGCCCACCGCGAGCTTGCCAATGGCTTCGTCTCGATCCCCCAGCGGTCGATAGTCGTTGAGTACTCGATCGCGTGGGTCAGGCTTGGACCAGCTCAATAACATGTCCAGCGACTCCATTCGCATCGGCTCGGGTGCTGTGGTCTGGGCGGCGAACTGAGCGACTGCTTTGGCGGCTTCCTGAGTTCCTAAGCGGAAGTTGGCATTCAAGACGCGACGTATCAGTTCCTCATCGGCTAGTTCTTGGTCGACGAGTGCTGCCAGATCTTCGGTGGCCACGGGGATTGGTGCGTCGTGAATCGCGCGAGACGCCTCGGCGACGACCAGCTCGGAGGAATCCTTCAGGAACTCAGCGACCTGTCCGCTGGATTGTCGGCGCAAGGCGACCACTGCGGCGCGGCGAACGGACTCGCTGGGATGCTTGGCCAGACCCACCACTTGCTCGCTACGAGCGGCTTGGGCCAAGAACATCACGCCCGCGTGACGCAGCGAGGGATCTTGGTTGTCGTTCTTCTCAAGCATTGCAACGACGTCTTGGAAGCTCGAGGCGTGCCCAAGTTTCCCAAGTGACAGGGCAGCGAAATAGCGAACGCGGGCGGAGTCACTGGTGATCAGTTTGGAGATCGTGTCGGCCGATTTGGTGTCTCCGTGATCGCCGAGCGCCGCGGTTGCAGCGGCTTGCAGATCGGGAGAGGAAGCGTCCAGCAGACCTCGCAACGCGACCAATGCCGAATTGCGTCGGTCCGGGTGAATCCGCGCCAAGTGGTTGATGCCCCAGGTCGCGTGGAGACGCGCAGGCTCGCCGCCCGAGTCGTTGCCGGCCACTTGAATCAACGATTCCAACTCGGCTCGCTCGGCCAATTGCCACTGGGCTTCCAAACGAACCCGACGGTCAATGTGCGATAGGTCGTTGCGCAGGTCCGCGACGGACCGCTGAGTCCAATCGCCCCCCAGCAATTCGTTCACTTCGCGGACCACGTCGGAACCGCTGAACTTAGGATCGGTCAGACGGTAGATGCGACCTTTGCCTAGCCCGTCCCAGCCGTCGACCCAATCGCTAATCAGCAGTGAGCCGTCGGGAGCGTAGGCAACATCCGTAGCCAGCACCGTCCAGATCGGCTGCGCGTCTGCTTTCAGGGAATACGACGCGCCCTCGGCAGACAACCGAAACGATCGTATCCCACTGTTGCTGGGTCCACCACGGAAATCACAGATCAGAAACTGATCCTTCAGTTGATCGCCAAAGCCCGTGCCCGGATAGTACGCTAAGCCGCTGGGGCCATCGGTGAAGTTGGCGACAGGAGGCACGATGTAAGCCGGCTGATCCTGATGGAAGGGATGCCAGATTTTCTCGCGATTGAACGGGCCTCGATCAGCCAAATACTGGTAGTACATTCGCCAGCCGGAGTCACCGCCTTCCAACAGGTGGACGATCCGAGCCTTGTCGCCACTGTCACTATTGTTGTCGACGCTAAACAAGTCGCCCACGTCGTTGAAGGCAAGTTCCTGCGGATTCCGCAGGCCGTTGCAGTAGACTTCCAGTCCCGTTCCATCTTGCTCGCAGCGGAACACCGCGCCCACGGCAGGATTGGAAAGGACCTTGCCATCTTCCAGTCGGACGTGATAACCGCGGTCGCCGATCGAAAAATAGAGCCTGCCATCAGGACCCTTCAGCAACCCGTGCATGTCGTGGCCGCGGAACGCGACGCGTACGCCGTAGCCGTCCGACAACGCGGTCCGGCTATCGGATTTGCCATCGTCATCCGAGTCGGTCAGCTTCCACAGCTTAGGGATGCAGGTGAAGTAGACGTCGTTGCCCCGGACCAGGATGCCAGCGCCCGTCCCTTCCTCTAAACCGTTGAACCCTTTGGCCAACACCGAGCTTTCGTCGACGCGGCCATCACCGTTGCTGTCAACCAATCGGCGAATCCGATCGTCGTGTTGGGCGTAGGTGACCGCTGCATCGCCGAGCAACCGCTTGTGATAATCGATGCGATCCTGCACCGTCTTGGCCGACAAGTCGGCCAGCAACCAATCCTCGTCGTGACCACGATTGTCAGTCACTCCACGATTCTGACGGAAGGTTTCACAGGCAAAAACGCGACCACGATTGTCGACGTCGAAAGCGACGACGTTGGCGACATCAGGTTCCGCCGCAAAAAGCTGGATCTTCCATCCCTCAGGAATCTTGATGCCCGTGATTCCCGCTTCCGCTTCATCCGACGCTTCGGCCACCTTGGGCTCAAGTGGCTCATTGCGTTCGACATCCGCAGGTTCGGCCAAGGCCGACAGCGGAGCGATGAGGAGAGCAGCCAACAGTGTGGTCCAGGTGAAGACAACGGAAACACCGTGGTCGGGAATACGAAAAGCAGGCAAGAATCGGCAGCGATCCAAGAGCATTGCGAGGATTTCCAAAGGGCGAACGAAATGACGTGAGGAGTGGAATTGATGCGGCACGGCGGGTGAAGCAGATTCGCACGGCGGGTGAAGCAGATTCGAACGGCCATCCCATACGGGCCACCGCCGTGACAGCTGCTGCGCTTCGTCGACCAACACGCGGATGGGGAACGAATCGGCAAGGCCCGACGATCCTGGCGTGTGATTCCGACGCATCGCCAGTCCGCTGCCAGAGAGACCGCAAGAACGCGGCTTCGTCCACTGTGACCGCGACTGCTTTTCGCCTGATATGATAACTGCAATCCGCAAAATCCGACAGGTTTTCTGACGACTTGGCACGGAGTCTGTGCGACCCAATTCGAGAACATTGATGACCGATTCAGCTGCGGCACGTCCAACCAACTCGACCGATGTCATCCCGGCGGCGTCAGCGAGCACGGCAGCGATTCGCGTCGGTTCGCCGTTCGCGCTGGTGTTCGACGAAGCGACGGCCAAATCCCACGGTTTCGCACCTCCGGCGGATACGATTCGTAAGGTGTTGAGCGAGTCGGATGTTCGACTTTACGAAGCGGCCGGCATTCTGTACCCGGCCATGGGAGCGACGATCGCATCCGCGATGGTCCTGACGTTCGCCACCCTTTCGGTATGGCTGTTCCCCGGTGGTGGATTGATGGTCGCGGGATTGGGAAGCGTCCTAGGAATCTGTGGTCTGTTTTCCAAATACCGCTGGACATCCGCCGGCTTGATTCTCGCCAACCTTACCTGCTTTCTGTTTTGCTTTGCGCAAACGCTGGGGTAACCCGCTCATCATCGTGCTGGTGCTCGTACTCCTGCTCGTACTCAGCGCAGCGGTACTCGTACTCGATCGTCCGCGCGAACCAGCCGCGCAACGGAGTTCAAGTCAAAAGGGTGGCATGTATGACGCGCATCACGTCGAGGCTCGAGC
>JBCCUO010000330.1:0-5246 GCA_039196805.1 Planctomycetota bacterium
CTTATTCAGGGCACAGGGATTCGCACGGACGGTACTTTGAACGCACGGCTTCTGAAGAGAGACATCATGAGACGTTTGATTGCGGCACTTTCAGCTTTTCTGCTGATTTGCCAGGTTGTTCCGGCGTTCGCCGCTGAGGGCACGGACACATTGACTCTAAACCAGTGGGTGCGTGCCGATGACGGGCAAGCCGTTAAAGGGCGTGTCGTCCTTCCTACGGTGGACGCTACCGCGAACGCGATCGCGAACGCTCAGGTGGTGTTGAGTCATCGCGATGGGCAAGCAATCCGAACGACGACCGACCAGGACGGTAACTTTTCGCTCATGGGCCTCCAGCCAGGCGTCTACGCGTTGATCGCTCGCGGTCCCTCTGGAAGTTCGTTTGCGTGCTGTGCCCTGCACGTCGTAGACGGCTCGCAAGCGGGTTCCGATGCCTATTCCAGCCAATTCGAGGTCGGTGCGGCGAAGCTGCGTCACCAAACCATCAAGTCTGCCGTGGTCCGCTACCTGGCGCCATCGACCGATTCTGCCTCGTCGATCGAAGCTGCAAGGTTGGATGCTCTTTCCAGCAAGGTTTGCGGCGACGATTTCTTTCGAGTCGCGCAGGTGGACGGCGGCATGATCGGTCGGCTGCACACTGCAGGAGCGAAGGAAGCACGGCTACCTGACGCCGGGCTGGCCAACGTCTTTGTCCTTCAAGGCGACAAAGAAGTCGCCCGCACGGTCTCAGACGAGTCGGGACGTTTTCAGATCGATTCCTTGCAGCCGGGACAATACTCGATGGTGGCGGTGGGCCAGGCAGGGCTCGCGGTCGCTGGGTTCGAGTTGGTCAGCGAAACCGATGTGCTTCAATCCGGTCAACCTGCGGACAGCGGTTATTCATTCGTGACCCGTCTTGGACGTCGCTGCGGTTGCTGCCGAGAGATGGCCGTCCAAGTGGCTCCGCTGCCGGAAGTCAGCTGTTGTGTCGAGGAAGTCGTGCTGGCTGATCCATGCTGTGAAGAAGTGGTCGTTGGCGATCCGGTCGTTGGCGAGACGATCGTCGACGGGGGGATGGCTGGTGCCGTTCCAGTTGATGGCTTTGGAACGCCGCTCGCTGGCGGCGGATTCGCTCCAGGAGGATACGCTGGCGGTGGCGGCTTCGCTGGTGGTGGCGGTGGCGGCGGCGGCTTTGTTGGTGGCGGTGGCGGACTTGCCGGACTGGCGGCTCTGGGTGGAATCGGCGGTGTGATTGCGGCGACCGCGTCTGACGACGATGACCAGATCATCCCACCTCCGGTGGCCAGCCCGTCAACGCCTTAGGTCAACTACCGTCATCTCCATGGCGGTGCGCCGCCGATTCGATTCAGGCCGCGCTCGAGCAGTCAAGTGCGTCTTTGTTCGTACTTACGATCGACACCAGGTACCAGTTGCCAGTTCCTCAGCGGGCATCAAGTGATGCGACCGATTGAAGCGGTCGTGTTGCTGGCGGCAAAGCCAAGGCGGAAACTAAGTCGGTGGACCCGCATTGGTCCTTTACCGCCGCGGATAATGAAAGGACTCATCCCAGATGAGTTGATCCCATCCGCAGACGCGATCACCTGTTGCACCCTGTGGGCCGGCGGAAATGCAGCTGACTGAGGCAGGGATCAGGCTGCGTCGGACCGCATGAGTTGATATTCTAGGTGGATGATTCCGCCGACCGCGATGGCGAGCGATCACCACCCGCCCTTTGACGACATCCCCTGTCGTGCCGACCCGGATTTTGACCCGTAAGAGGACAATGATGAGCACCGTGGACACCTCGCTTTCAGATGACGTGGCAAAGCTTGCCACCGAGGCTCGCGACCAACTTGACGAGCACACCCTGAAGACCGTCCACTGGCACTTCAGTGATGACACCGGCAGCCCGTTTTGGTTGCAGAAAAAGCAGGAGCTGAATTTCGATCCACTGACGGACGTCAAGGGATTTGATGACCTGAGGAAGTTTCCGTTGTTCGAAGATGATTGGCTCCGTGGCGGGCCGGTGCGACGTTGGGTTCCTAAGGGTCACGCCGGCAAGCCCGTCTATGTTTTCGAAACCGGCGGCACCACCGGCATCCCTAAGAGTCGCGTCGTCGTCAACGATCACTGGACTGACTACGAACTGTTTAGCGACACGCTACCCGACCAGTATTTCCCACGAGGATCTAACTGGTTGATGCTCGGCCCAAGCGGACCTCGCCGGCTGCGATTGGCGGTCGAGCATTTGGCCCAACACCGAGACGGAATCTGCTTTTGTATCGACCTTGATCCACGGTGGGTCGTCAAGCTGATCAAGAAAGGCTGGATGGAGCACCTGGAGGAGTACAAGAAACACTGCATCGATCAAGCGGTGACTGTTCTGACCGCCGGTCACGACGTCAAGTGCATGTTCGCGACCCCGAAGTTGCTCGAGTCGCTGGGCGAAGCACTCGAAGAACGGGGCACAAGCTTGGCTGAGTGCGGCATCACGGGGATCTTCTCTGGCGGGACGGAGTTCACTCCTCAGTGGACTCGTTTTTGCGTCGAAGAGTTACTGGGTGGGCCTCCGGAAGAGAGCGGCGTGTACATGACGCCCACGTACGGGAACACGTTGATGGGCTTGGCCTGCAGCAAGCCGATCAGCGCCGCCGATGGTTACAAGATCAGCTACTACGCACCGCAGCCCCGAGCCGTGACTGAGGTGGTTTCGTTTGACGACTACAACCAACCGGTTGCCTACGGAGAAACGGGACGGGTCAAACTTTACACGTTGACCGACGAGTTCTTCGTTCCCGGTTTCATGGAACGTGACGAAGGAGAGCGCGAAGCTCCTTTTCAGACCTACCCATGGGATGGCGTCAGCGGAGTTCGCCCTTTCCATGAACTGGCCAGCGCCACGACCGTCGGCGTCTACTAGGCATCGGTGATGCTCGTAGCGGAGGCCGCCCGGCTTCCGAGAAACAATCGAACGACTTTCCATCTACCACAACCTGCCCGATGATCACACTGAGTCCGCTGCGCTGGGGCAAGCCCTACGAGTCCCTTGAACTGAAAGACGTTGTTCACTTCGATACTGGCGAGCCGATCGCCAAATTTGGCACGATCGGAGGTGGTATCGTTGCCCGCGATATGCGTCAGTCGCATAAGGCTCGGGAGGCGCTGTTGCAGATGTCTCCCGAGCAACTGCTGAAGTGTTGCACCGAGGCGGCAGAACTGTTCGAAACGGCCGACTTGAACGTTGGTGACTCGGTCCAGTCGGTTGATGACTTTGTTCACCAGCAATCGGCCAGCACCGGATTGCCGGAGCACATGTGTCGATCGAACATGACCAAGAACAGCTTCGTGTTGAAGAACATGACGCAAATCCTGGACTGTCTGACACGCGGTTTGGACCTCAACATCCTGGCACGAGGATACGGTGAAGAGGGTCGTGGCGTGATTGTCAGCTACCAGTGTCAGTCTCCAGTGCTTGGCGCGGTGCTACCGAACAACTCGCCTGGCGTGCACACCTTGTGGTTGCCCGCCATTCCGCTGCAAGTGGGCTTAGCGCTGAAGCCAGGATCGCAAGAGCCCTGGACGCCATACCGAATGGTGTCCGCGTTCATCGAAGCGGGCGTCCCCTCTGAAGCGTTCGGTTTGTATCCGGGCGGTCACGATGCGGGCGGCGCGATCATGACCAAGACGCCGCGAAGCATGATCTTTGGCAGTGCGCAAACGGTTGCTCAGCACGAAGGTAACCCCAAGGTTCAGGCTCACGGGCCAGGGTTCTCCAAGATCCTGTTGGGTGATGACATCGTCGATGATTGGGAACAGTACTTGGACGTGATGGTCGAAAGCGTGCTAAGTAACTCAGGCCGAAGCTGCATCAATTGCAGCGGAATCTGGGCTAGTCGCCATACCAAGGAAATTGCGGCCGCGATTGCGGAGCGGATCGGCCCTGTCGATGTCTTGCCGCCCGGAGATCCTAACGCCCAGCTGGCCGCGTTCACTGTGCCGGCGATGGCTACCGGCACCTACGCGATGGCCCAGCAGGATCTTGCCGAAAGTGGGGTCACCGACATGACGGCGGACCACGGTGAAAAGCTGATCGAACGGGAGCACTGCGCGTACTTGCGACCGATGGTTGTTCATGCCGATTCCCCGGACCGACAGGTCGCATCGAAGGAGTACATGTTCCCGTTCGTTAGCATTGTTGAGTGTCCACAAGCGGACATGCTGCGTCGCATCGGCCCGACATTGGTTGGCAGCGTGATCACGTCGGACGAGGCTTTCATCCAGCAAGCGGGCAACTGCGTTGACATTGACCGAGTCAACATCGGCCCGTTGCCGACGAATCGCCTGAACTGGTTGCAGCCGCATGAAGGGAACATCATCGACTTCCTTTTCCGATCGCGAGCCTACCAAGTGACGCCGGTCGCCGCCGCCGCAATGGCCTGAGCCGGTTGGTGTACCGCCCGCTCGTTGGCTTCGCGGTTTGAAAGCGGCTCGGCCTCACGGAGTGAGATGTCGACAGTAGCCCGTCTTCTCCGAAGGCGAGGCTCAGACGGCGTTTGACCACTGGCTCGCCGACTCACTTTTCGGTGCGAGTACGGCTCGTCTACATCTTGGAGTACGGCTTTGCCTTCAAGATGAATTTGTCGATGTGACTGACGGTGCCTTTGTACTTGGCTACTTTGCTGAGTACCTTCCAATCGGGATGGACGCGAAAGTCCTTCCAGGCTTGTAGACGTGCTTCTTCATTGGGATAGACGGTCAGGTAGGAGAGGCTGGGCGTCTGTGGACCGACAACGCACTGCGCGATGAAGATCGGCTGAATGCCACAATCCAGGAAGATCGGCACTTCGCCGTTGTTGAACATTTCGACCTTCAGGTCGCCGCGGTGTTCATTGGCACTTTCGTAAAGACGCAGCTCGTAGACTCGGTCGTCGTTGTCCAGCGTTCCGGCAGGGACGTTCAAGGTCTTCATGCAGTCCATCGCGATCATTAGTTCGCTTTGGATGCGTTTGTAGGCTGGATCCTTGGGGGCTCGTTGAAGGTAAGCCTTGGCGGCTGACTGATAGGCCTCGTCACCGGCCAGCTTGCTCTTCGCCTGGAAGACTTGGTCAGCGGAATCGTATGGGATGGCCACGATGACTCGTGGCTCATTACCGCCTAGGACCGGCTCCTTTTCCGCAGTCCCGGAGAAAACGCCAACTGGTCCGATGCCTTGGCGGTCGAGTGCGGGGATCAGCGCTTCTGACAGATATTGATCCAGTGCCGCTTCA
>JBCCUO010000331.1:0-5244 GCA_039196805.1 Planctomycetota bacterium
CCGCCCAAACCCAAGGTAGAGATCTCGATCGTCGCGAACCCAAGACAAAATTCGATCATCGTTCGTGCTCCGGTCGACCGAATCGCAATCGCAGAACAGTTCATCAACCGGATCGACGTCGCCAGTGATTCGATGCTCTCATTGGCTGACCTGGAAGCACGATTCAAAATCTACGTGCTCAAAACGTTCGATCCGGCCAAGCTGATCGAAATTCTGGGCGAGATGAATATCCTGGAACCATCCACCCGCATCCGAGTCGACAAGGACCGCAATGCTTTGATCGTCTCTGGCTCTCCCGCGGACCGGTTCGTGATTGAGTCTCTCATTGAACGACTAGACGGTGCGGGGCGCAGTTTTCATGTCCTGCAGCTTCGCCGCCTGGAAGCCAACGAAGTCGCCGAATCGATCACCTTCCTGATGGGCAAGAAGGAGGACGACGACAAGCAATCCAGCTCGCGTCGTTACTACTACTACGGCTATGGAAATGACGACGATGATGACAAGGGTGACGAGGACGAATTTCGTGTCGCCGCCAACACCCGTTATCGCCAGGTCCTGCTGTGGGCCAACGAGAGCGAGATGAAGCAGGTGGAAAACCTGCTGATTCAGTTAGGTGAGCTTCCTCCGCCGGGAGGCAGCAAGAGCGTCCGCCGCGTCGTCGATGCCGCCGCGTCGCCGGAAACCTATCAGTATCTGAAACGTCTGCAGGAAGAATGGAGCCAGTACTCCAGCACACCCCTGGAGATTCCCGATGCGGACAACTTCAAAGAACCCGTCGTCGAAAAAGTGGAGAAGACGGGCCCAACATCCAGCGATGTGCAAGAGCTGGATGAGGAGGAAGGTGACGAGGAGAAAAAGGCGCCGTCCGATTCAAAATCAACGACCGAAGACAAACTGGCGGTTCGAGGTGAAGCCAAACGAGCATCTCAGGCAACGACGTTGACCGCCGCGCCGGCGGACGATGATGGCGAAGAATCGAATCCGGCGGAGGCGCAGATTCGATCGCTGAAGGAGTTCAAGGCGCGATTCGAGAAGCCCGAGCCGAAGAAGACGCCGGCCAAGCTCGACGGAGCGATTCAGATTTCCTTGGATGCCAACGGAAATTTGGTCCTTCGCAGCGACGATACCGAGGCATTGGACAAGCTGGAAGGCTTGATGATGCAGGTCGCCCCGCCCCGCAAGGAGTACGAACTATTCCAAATTCAGCACGCCAGTGCTACGTTCATCAAAATGGACTTGGAGGATTTCTTCGATCAGGAAGAGGACAGCGGTGACGATGGCGATAGCTTCTTTCGGTGGTACTACGGTTACGACGACGACAGTGGTGACGATGACAAGCCAACAGGACTGGGGCAGGGCAATCAGCTGAAGTTCGTAACGAATATCGAAACCAACACGTTGATCGTCTCCGGGGCAACGAACCAGCAAATGCGCTCCATCCGAGAGTTGATCAAGTTGTGGGACGTGCCCGAAGAGGTGGACACCCGGAGCATGCGATTCGCCAAGCTCACCAAGATACGCTACGGCAAGGCGGACAAAATCGCAGAAACGGTGAAGGATGCCTTTCGCGACTTGCTAAGCAGCAATGACAAGGCCTTTCAACAACGCAAGCCGCAGGGCAAGGGAGAGCAGGGCGAGCGAAGCAAGAAGGAATCGTCAGGCGGAAGCGGGCTGGCAGACTCCAGTAGCGGTCGGGACAGCGGTGACGCCGACTTCTCCTTCAAGGGCAAGTTGTCGATGGGCGTCGACGAAGTCGGCAATACCCTCTTGGTCAGTGCTGAGGGTGAATCGCTTTTGAACCTAGTGATCGGCATGATCGAGCAGCTAGACAACGCGGCCATGCCCTCCGGCGAAGTGCAAGTGCTCCGCCTCTCCGGTGACTTAAGTGGGGACTCGTTGCGAGATGCCTTGAAGTCGTTCGGCGCGTCGGGAGTCGGAGTCACCACGTCGGGTGGCGGCGCAGCATCAGCGAAGCCCGCACCCCCATCAGCCCCGGCCCCTGTCGTTCAACCGTAGCGAGACGAAACTGGGATACCGTCCCAGGCAATCGGTCGACGCCGCGCCGTGGTTTCGGACCGGAGAATCAAGCGCCGCCTCTCTGCGGTCCCGGAGATAAGAACTTCGTGGTTAAGGCTGCATCGGCGAACCGCTTTGTCTTTAGCTTGTCGCTTCCGTAGCTGCGAAGCAGCGTTGTTCAATAGCCTGGGACGTCAGTCCCAGATCAATGGCGAACCAAGCTCTTCGAGTCGCAGAGCGACGATGTTCGTGGTCCGCGACACGGCGATGACACGGTGCAAATCGGCAGCACGCTAACATCACCGCTCCGCGGCTCGTCAGAGTTCGTCGTAACAGAACTGGGACTCCGTCCCAGCCTATCGAAGGGCACCGCTCCGCGGTTTCGCAATTCGGAACTTCCTGGCTGGAGCTGTATCGGCGAACCGCTTTGTCTTCAGCCTGTCGCTTCCGTAGCTGCGAAGCAGCGTTGTTCGATAGCCTGGGACGTCAGTCCCAGGGCCACGAACGCCAAACGCTCATCAAGTCGCAGAGCGACGATGTTCGTGGTCCTCGACATGGCGTTGACGCAGTGCAAATCGGCAGCACGCTAACATCACCGTTCCACAGCTCGCCAGAATCTGTCGCAACAGAAATGGAACTTCGTCGCATGGCGACGGTCGCGCGTTCTCGAATCCGATCGATTTGACTCAGGACTGCATCAGCGCCGAGACGGCTTGAGCCTTGACTAACTCTCGAGGTTGGTTGAGGTGGTTGTAGACGATCGTCTCAGGGTCGATTCCAAAGCTGTGATAGATCGTTGCCAATAACTCGGCCGGGTGGACGGGGTCATCAATCGGTGCGGACGCCGTCTTGTCACTCTTGCCGTGCACGTAGCCACGTTTGATCCCGGCACCCGCCATCACGGCGGTGTAACAGTAGGGCCAGTGATCACGGCCATCATCCGAGTTGTTGTTTCCGCTGGTGCTGACACCTCGCTGCGGACTGCGGCCGAACTCGCCGACCGCCACCACCAACGTGTCTTCCAACATCCCACGTTGGTCCAGGTCGTCGATCAAGGCAGAAAGGCCGGTGTCCAGCATGGGAGCGGACTGATCTTTCATGCGTTTGCTGAGGCCACTGTGATGATCCCATGAGTGGTTGTCGCTATTGGCGACCTTGGGCCAAATCACCTCCACGACTCGCGTGCCCGCTTCCACCAGTCGACGTGCCAACAAACAGCTCTGGCCGAACGTGTTGCGACCGTAGCGATCGCGGGTCTTGTCGTCTTCACTGCTGAGTTGGAACGCGTCCCGGGCGCGCCCCGAGATGATCAGCGACAGGGCACGATCGTAGTTCTGGTCCAACTCGAACTTCTCGACTGCTTTGTTGATCGCGGGCATCTGCTGATTTAGCAACTGACGCAAGCTTGCTCGTCGTTGAAGTCGAACGTCAAAGACTTCTTCGCGAAGCGTCAGGTCGTCGATCTTGATGCGTTCCATCTTGTCCATCGACATGTCATCCCCGGAGGGATAGAGCGTGTAAGGATCGAACGCCTTGCCCAAGAATCCGGCGGTCCCTCCCTTGCCAACCACGTTGGACTCTTGCAGCGGGCGGGGCAGCATCACGAACGGCAGCATTGGGTCCTCCACCGGTCGCATCTTGATGATGTTGCTGCCAAAGTTTGGAAAGTCTTTCGGTGAGGGCGGTTCCAGCTGACCCGACGGACTGACCTTATCGGTCGTGTATCCGGTCATCATCTGGTAGATGGCGGCGGTGTGGTTGAATAGCCCGTTGGGCGTGTACGACATCGAGCGGATCATCGTGAACTTGTCGTTGATCTGGCTCAGTTTGGGCAGGTTCTCGGTGAACTTCACCCCGGGAAGCTTCGTGCTGATCGGTTTGAACTGGCTTTTGACGTTGTCGGGCACGTCCTCTTTGGGATCCCACAGATCCAAGTGACTTGGCCCGCCCTGCAGGTAGACCATGATGATGCTCTTCGCCTTCCCCCAACCAGTGCCGCCACCGACGGGATTGGCCTGGACGGACTGCAAGTCCATCAGTGTTGGTAGCGAAAGCCCCAGTGCACCGGCACCGCCCACGCGAAGAAACGTTCGACGACTGGCAGGCAAATGAAGATCGCACAGATCCTTGGCCGGAAAGCCCTTGAAAGACAACATGGCAGTACCCTAGTGGTTGAACAGGAAAGCGGGACTATTGACCAAGGCCCAAGTCAGATCTTCGGCAGCGGTCAAACGACGGTTGCCGAGTTGTTTTTGGCTCTGTTTGGCGTCGACACGCAACTTCACTAACGCTGGCGGATCGGCTGTCTCCACCGAAAGGCGTTTTTGCTTCGCTTGCAGGGCGACCAGATCCGCATCGGGAGCCAGCGGCTTTTTCGCGGTTGCGAGCGCGCTGCGGCCAGCACTCAATTCGGGATCGATCGTTTGCACGTATTTGCGAATGCGTTCATTCTGAGCCTTGTCACGCTGATTGGGCGGTGAGCTGAGTGCGGCAGCGATCGGCTCCGCTCGTCCCAACGGGATCTTGCCCGTGGCCGTTGTCACGCTGATACGGAAACGTCCCAGTTGGTGGTTGGCAGCATTGTGTCGTTGATGGAGTCGAAACTTGAGCAACGTTGGACCTGTCGATTCGATCGGTTTGGCCAACTGGAAAGTTGCCCAGTGGTCAACGCCGACGGCTCCAGACACAGCCCAGGCGCTCTGATTGCCGTTGTTGCCGTCAAACGTTCGCTCGATCGCAAATCCTTTCTGCAGGAAGTCAGCCTTCGCCGATGCAATCGTCTGGTCACGAAGCTCAGACGCGTCGTTCTCAGGCCCCGCTTGCAGCAAGATTTCCGTGACAACAAAGTTTCCCGACCGTCCGGGGCCACCCGAGGGCAGGCTGGCGTCAGACAAGGCTTCGATCCGGAAGCCGGTGATGCCCGTCAAGTTGGTGCGGAACTCCAGGTCGTACTGGCCCTTGCCCGCTTTACCGGTCACAAGAACGGAGCGATCCGGTTGGACAGAGAATACCGCTTTGGTTGAGGCAGTCATCTTCGTCGGCACCAATGGGAACCACTCCACGTCCTCCTTGTGCTCTTCCGCCCACTTGGTGATGCGACTCGGAAGCGTCTTGTTGAGCGCATCCAGCTTGGCTTGAGCGTCAGCAATTCGTTGTTCGCGTTCCTTCGCTAGTCGTTTGCGTTCAGGCTGAATGGCCTTGGTCCGATCCTTAACGGCTACCTTCGTC
>JBCCUO010000332.1:0-5233 GCA_039196805.1 Planctomycetota bacterium
AGCGAAGCCACCCGGACATGATGTTTGTCGGATCGGGCTACACGTACCTGCAGGATTGGTTGCCTGGGGTCGCCCAGGCGGTCGTCCGTGGTGGCTTGGCCGACTCAATCGGACTCGGGCGCATGGTCTTGTCCTACCCCGACCTGCCCGCCGACGTGATCGGAGGTCAGATGTTGGTGCGAAAGAAGGTCTGCCGCACCTTCAGCGATTGTACAACGGCACCGCGCAACGGCATCGTCAGCGGCTGCTACCCACTCGACCCGTTCTACAAGAAGATGCCCGAGCGAGAGCAGCTGCAAGCGCTGAAGAAGGCGGCGACGGTTGCCTAGCAGCTAGACGTTTAGCGTCTTCAGGACAGCTGCGGAAGTGAGCACGGCCAGCATCGCGTACGTATGACGCAGCAGCTGGCTGCCCGCCGGTGCAGCAATCAATCCAAGTGTGCAAACAACGCTGATGAAGGTGAACTCTTGTCGCAGTACGGCCAACGTGGTCGCGAAGGCAATCAGCGATGCGTGCGTGATCCGACGGTCGGGCAACCGCCACATCGAAAAGCAGAGCCAAGCCTCCATTAATAGGATGGATGCCGTAAACGCGTAAGCCAGCGGCTTTAGCATCGGAATCGGCGAGTCCAGCGTGACGGATTCCATCACCGCTGGCGACGTCTGGTGCAACTCCTGGATCAGCACGGTGTTGCTCTCCACGATTTCCCGAGTCGAGCTAACCAGCTTCAATACCGGACTGGCAAAGCCTCCCCGAGCCAACTCAAAGCCGATGTAGCTTCCGTCCATGAAGTCGGGCGACAACAGCTTTTGGAACGTTGCGAAAAGCATGAGCACAACCAAAAGGTTTCGACAGACTCGTGTCAGGTCGTGCATCCGGTGAAAGTCTTCGCGATGAAAGATGACAACGATCGAGATGGAGGCGGACAGGTAGCTCATCATCCAGTGGTGATTGGGTACATCCAGGGGACGAGCCACAATGCCCAGCACCATCGCCAAGGTGATCAGCGGCCAGCACCGATAGGCCCATGAACTGCAGACGCCAAAAACCAGTGTAGCGCTTAGCAAGATTGCCAGGACCATGCGAAGCGTTTCGTCGACTCGGGTGACCGTGAAGATATAGGCCAACATCACCAATGCGACGACCGTCAGCACCTGCCGAAGCTGCTCGGTTGCTGCGTTTCGCTGTGACAGAGGAATACTCACTCCGCTGCCCCTGATTCTTTTCGTCGTTCTTCGTCGGTCCTGGCTGTTTCGACGTTCAGCACCGTTTGCTGGGACAATTGGAGCGTATCCAGATCGAAATCCAGCTTGGTCACGGTTGCGTCAGCAGACACGCCGTTCTCCTTCGCCCAGTCGGCTAGTTCGAGCTGCAACCGCTGAGGCCGCGCGAACGTAAGGTGAGAACGCAAAATCCGATACAACGTGTCGTGTCGGGTTTCGGACGTGTTGGGATCCGTAGCGTGCTTCGTGAAATGTAGTGGCGATCCGTCGCTCAAAACGACGTAGCCGTCATGCTGAACGGGATGAAAGCTTGCATACATCCCAAAACCACCACCGCGCCACGTGCTCAGGTCCGACGTTTGCACGACGATCAAGTGCCCTAGCGCCCAGATCGCCATCCAACCAGGCACAGCCCAGCGCACCCACAGGGGTGAGACGTTATCGTCGGAGGTGGACGAAGCTCCAGTCATCTTTCTTCTCCATCGGGGCGATAAAGTGCGGTCGTTCGCTCGATCGCCCAAGCGAACAGATCGTCGTATCGAAAATCGCGGTGGGCAGCTTCATTCAGCCGTACCGATCGAACCAGTCGTCTGGCGAATTCGCCCGGTAGGGACCCAGCAACGATCAGCAGGACTTTGGCCGACCACGCTCGGCAGATCACTTTCAGTCGATGCCAGAGCATGCGACACCAGTCACGTTGCCATAGCCGCCGCAAATGGACCTGGAAATCCGCCAGCGATTGGGGACTCAAGAAGCTACGGCGATCGAACAGCAATATGGACGCCGCTCGTTTCTCCTGTCCATAAAGTTCCGAGTCAACACCCAACTCGGTAAGCACCCGACGACAAAACGGCTTGTCGTAACGTTTTCCACTCACCCAAGGCCTCATCGCTTCGCTGCGATTGATCATCTCGATTCCGTGGCTGGTTCTGAGACCCAGTGTGGGGACGGGCAAGTGTATGAATCCGGCGTGCAGGCGGTACTCGGTCAACGAGAGTCCGGATTGATCGGCACGACGCAAGCTGGCCAGGGGGCGATCGCGAATCGCCCAAGCTCCGGCCGCGTATCCGGTCAGCACGACGCGGCCGTCGAGCAATCGTCCCGCACTCGCGTAATAGACGTCCTCTCCCTTGGCATCGGATGCCAGAAAAGGAACCTCCGAAAAAGGTTTGTCCCTCCATGCTTCGCGGCAAACGCGGTGAACGTTCAGGCCTAGTTGCTCACCAATGGTTTCACCTGAGTCATCGCCCCCGCCGCGAGCGGTGGTGATCGTCATGGCCTCGGCCAATCCCGCCGGACGGGCCAACGCACAAACCGTCGGGGAATCGAATCCCGACGAAAGGGTGCCCAACCACTCGTAACGAAACCTCCGCTGAACGTGTCGCAGGTTTTCCCCGCAACGGACCAGGGCATCCTTCAAAAAATCGCGGTAGCTTTCAAAATTCTCCAGGTTTCGACGTAGGGAAGGTTTGGCCTGCCTCCGTATGCCACCTGAGTCGACAACCACGTTGTCGTGGTAGATCAATTCTGTGCTGTTGGATACTTCTTTCAACCGGCCGTCGTACTGATCGATCCCAAGGATGATCTTCGAAAAGTCGGCGGGGTAACTCCGATACAGCTGCGAGACGTTCGTTTGGGAAAGCAACAAGGCCGCAGGGAGCGAGTTGGAAATCCAGTACTGATCGCCCACTCGACACAGGATCAAACGATCCATTGTGTGCCCCGCCGAAACAAAGGTGACACCGTTCTCGCCGACGCGACCTCCGCTTCCAAGCACCAGGTCCGTTTCGTCAAAACGAGCGTCCTGAAACGGTCCATCCCAAACGATCTCGCCGAACCAATCTTCATGGGTTTCGACGCGAAGCCCGTGCGATACCTCGATCACGTCGCCGAATCGTTTTCCATGCGCTACCCAGGCCAGTGGAGGCCAACGCCGCACGGGTTGGTAATCAATCCGCACGGTAGTGTTTCACCTCGTATTCTTCCGATCGCATGCCGTGGTCAATCAACTGCGACAAGGGTCTTTACTTGCCGTAGGCCGCTTCCTGTTTGGCACTTAACGCCCGATGCTTGAACTGGTTCACGCCTGGGTTGTCTGACATGTAGGTCCAGAGTTGAACGGTTCCATCTTGATGGGCGGTTGTCAACAACGCTCCCGTTTTGTTGAAGTGCATGTACTCCAGCTGGTCCGTCATCTTGATTCGCATGGCGATCGGCACGCTTCCGTTGTTCAGACGAGTGTCCACGGCATGCTTGGTCGCGATGAAGTCGATGACATTCGCCTTGCCAGCCGACAATACATACTGCCCATCTTTGGTCCACTCGACCGTCTCCAACTTGTCACCGGTCTTGTTGAGTCGTCGAATGTAACGCCCGGTCTGGGCGTCAAAGAAGTAGATGTCGCCGCGATTCGACCCAACTGCGATGTATTTTCCGTCGGGTGAGATCTTGGTGCAGATGAAGCGGGCAAGGTTGCGGTTCTCGCCATCCGCAAAGACCTTCTGGTGATGGAGTTGTTTGCCTGTTTCGGTATCCCAAAGGCGGAAGTGCCCGGCACCGACCACGACGAATCGCTTCCCGTCCGGCGTGAAGTCGATCTCGTTGGCGGTGTCGGTCTGGTCGACCCGTCGGATCTCCTGCCAGGTTTGGGTGTCGTACAGAATCACCGGCACTTCGACGGCCGCGCCCGTTTGCCCGCCACGCAATTCTTCGCCCACCGCCATGATGCGACCGTCCGGCGACAAGGCCAGGCTATCCATCCCATTGCCGTGCTTGATCTCACGAACGACCTCTCCGTTGGAAGCGTCGATCACCCGCAGGTATTGGTCCTCACTCACCGACACGACTGTCTTTCCATCGGCGGTCCAAGCAACGCGTTCGATTTCGGCAGGCAACTCCGTCTTCCACAGCATGGCGCCGTCTTCCGTCCGCCAGACCCTTACCGTGTTGTCGTATTTGGTTCCCGTCACGATGCGCCCACTATCGGGCGAAAACTCCGCCGATTCGACGCTCCCAAACTCGCCTGAAATGTCCGCCATTCGGGACCAGACACGGTTCAGTGCGTGATCCTCATTGGCCATCAACGCCAGCGGGCAAGGACTGCCGACTCCAATGGCAAGCAAAACGATGGCTATCTGGGTGAACTGGTTGGCTTTGGGCATTCTGGCGATCTACGTGCGTCTGTGAATGGTCAAACGGTCTGCGGCTGGCAACGTCAGCCGAACGGCCTTCGCTGTGGTGTTGCATCGTAGTTCAATGGTACGAAAAAAACTCCCTTGGGAGGCAGCCCCAATGATCGCTACACTGCGGGACCGGTCCGTCCGTCAGCGGTCGGAATTTGGCAACCCGTTGCATGGAGGCGACGATGAAACGCGTGGGCTATCGGCTGGAACAAGTCGAACGCGATCAACAGCGACGAACCCGTCGCCGTCGGGGTGATCGCGTTCGTCGCAAACGCGTCCTTTGGTTGACAGCGGGTGGCTTCAGCCTGCTGATCTTACTGGCCCTGCCCAGCATATTCAGTCACCTTTCGATCGCTCAGTCGCTTTTGTCGCGCGCGGCCAGCGAATATGGGCTGTACGCCGAAGCGGAGTCGGTGCGCATCGGCTGGATCACTCCGCTAAAGATCACCGGGCTGCATGCTCGCGGGGACGCGGGCAGCGAAGTCGCCATCGACACGCTGACGGCGGACGTTACGGTCCTCGACTGGCTGCGTGGTGAAACCGCCGACCTGGGCGAAGTCGTCGTTCGCAAACTCCATGTGATCGCCCCAATTGATGGGGGAAGCTGCGCCCTGGAAAAGGACCTTCAGCCTTTGTTGCAGACGGACAGCCAGGGCGAGTCATCGGTAGCGCACGTCATTGTCCAGGAAGCCACTTTGGACCTAATCGACACGGTGACCCAGCGGACATGGCGAGTCTCCCAGGCTGCGGCCGACATCAAACTGGATCCAGATTCAGTCGACACTCGTTTCACCGGAGTCTTGACCGAACCGATCGATCCTTCGACGC
>JBCCUO010000333.1:0-5219 GCA_039196805.1 Planctomycetota bacterium
ATCCCCAATGGAGACCAAGTTTCCGCCCAGTGAGGTTGCAAAATCCTGTGCGACGGGCCAGGTCTGACTGGTGGAAGAGTAGACGTAAGTGTTGCCACCAAACGTCGCAAAGTCATAAACCAGCGTCGAAGCTTTCGATGAATCCAGCGTTTCGCTGAAGTCGACTTCGAAGGTTGACAACCATTCTGTCACGACACCATCATCTGGCAGTCGCGTCACGTTCGTTACCCGTGGGCCGATCGTGTCTCTCAGCGTGACATCAAGCACATAGGTGGCGAATCCACCTGGACCGAGTCCGTCTCGCAATCCTCCGGCGTCGGGAATTTCAGCAATCCCGAATCGATTGGAGTTGGGTGAGGTGTCGTACCAGAGCCCGTTTGTCCAACGGTAGGCGTAGTCGTTGCTGGCGGTGTTGGGTTCTCCGGCGTCCCAAGCGGTGTAGGTGTCTGCGGTTCCGTCGGTCCAGACCCATGTTCCTTCGCTGGCGACATCGGATAGTCCCAGCCAAAACTGCCCGAGGCTTCCGAACGCCTGTTCGGCGAAGTTGCGTTCTTGCGCGTCGTTGACGCTGATCAGGTAGCCACCCCTGGCTTGTGCCTCGGCCTGCAAGTCGGTCCAGCTTCCCGGAGCGAGGACTTCGTATCGATGTCCTCCGTAAGTCCATGCCGCGTTGGTGACGCGAGCGAAGTATTCGTCATCGGAGGTGATGGAGACGGTCAACTTGTCGTCGAGCAGGTTTCCGTCTTCGTCCGGGAGGAGGTTTCCGGCGGAATCGAACAGCTGAATCAACGGGATCAGGGTGCTGGTCGTCGGCAGACCGAGATCCAGTTCAACGACGTTGCCCGCGTTGAGCGGCCCCAGGGCGAAGGTGTCCTCGTCAAAGTTTCCGTTGGCTTCGATCGGCATCACCAGCCCGACGGTGGTGGCCGTTCTTCCGGCCGAGCTGTCAGTGAAGTTGAGCGGGTCGGCGTTGGTGAAAGCATCGTTGTTGTAGTCGGCGTCCGTTTCGGCATCAGCGTTTCGCACGGTATGGACGTGCAGTTCGTAATCACCGCGTGTCCCCCCACTTCTTCGGTTGACGAGTAAGAAGTACTCGCCATCGGACGGCAGGGTGTATCCGCTGAGGTAATCGTCATCGTTGGCTCCGTTGAAGGAGCTTTCGGTGAGGTACTGCCCGGCCGAATTGTAGAGGGTGATGCGGGTGTTCATCCCGCTGGTCAGCGTGGAGGTGTAAGCCAGCAACTGATCGCCCGCCAAGGCGTCAAATTTCCAGTAGTCGACGTCGCTGGAGTTGTCGATCGATCCGCTACCTTGCAGTTCCGCTGTCAGGAACTGCGGCAGGGCGGCGTCTGCCAGCATGTTCAGCGGAGTGGCCGTCGCGAAGGTGTTGTTGTTCCGTCCTTCGAAGATGAATCCGGGATCCGTCTCGGCGACACTGAACAGTCTTGTGAACGCGTCCCCGCCCGTGCCATCCGAGTTCCCGTCGAGTGCGTTTCCAACAGGGTCTGTAATGGACGGTGTGATGGTGAATCTGTAGTCGCCCGGTGCAAGTGGTCCGTCGACGACGTTGAAGCTGACGCGGACGTCCCCGTCGTAGGATCCTCGGATGGTGTAGATGTCGTCATCGGCGGTGTCGAAGACACCATCGGGGCCAGCCTCGCGAATGTCATAGCCGTTGGCGGGATCGTCGGGCAGCCAATCGATGACGTCGGGAATGCCATCGCCATCGGTATCGGCGTCGCCGGTGAACTCGATGACCGAAGCGAAGGTCCAAATATCCCTTCCGTCGTACCAACGCCCGTCGCTGCTGTTCTGATAGGCGTAGTCGAAGCTATCACCGCTGTTGGGTTCGTTGGCTCCCCAGTTGCTGAAGGTGACGTCGGACCCGTCCACCCAGGTCGTCCAATCGCCTTCGACGTCAGCGTCGGATAATCCGATCCAATGGCTGGTGCCCCCGAATCGGCCGAAGATGAAGTCTTGTTCGGCCTGATCCCCAACGGAGACCAAGTTTCCACCCAGTGAGGTTGCAAAATTCTGTGCGGCGGGCCAGGTCTGATTGGTGGATGAGTAGACTTACGTGTTGCCACCGTAAGTCGCAAAGTCATAAACCAGCGTGTTGGCAGTCGACGCGTTGAGCCGTTCACTGAAGTCGACTTCGAACGTCGAAACCCAATCGGTCACCACACCGGTTTCTGGCAGCCGAGTACCCGCGATGACGCGCGGAGGAACAGAGTCCTCGATCGACACATTCAGTGCGTAGGCCGCCAGGCCACCGGCTCCCATCCCATCGGGTCGTCCTCCCGCATCAGGGATTTCGATGACTCCGAACCTGGATGACGTCGGTTGAGTGTCGTACCAGAGTCCGTCGACCCATCGGTAGGCGTAGTCGTGACTGGTCGAGTTGGGCTCGCCATTGCCCCAAAGGGTGTAGGTGTCGGCGGTCCCGTCGGTCCAGACCCATGTTCCCTCGCTGTCGACATCGGAAAGTCCGAGCCAGAATTCTCCGAGACTTCCGAAGGCTTGTTCGATGAACGCCCTTTCCTGGGCGTCGTTGACGCTGACGAGGTAGCCGCCGCGCGCTTCTGCCTGCGCTTGCAGGTCGGTCCACGTCCCCCTTGAGGTGACTTCGTAACGGTGCCCTCCGTAGGTCCAGGCTGCGTTGGTGACCCTGGCGAAGTACTCGTCGTCGCTGGTGATGGAAACACGGAGCTTGTCGTCGAGGGGGTCTCCGTCCTCATCGGGCAGCAGGTTGCCCGCGGAATCGAAGAGTTGGAGTTGAGGGATCAGAGTGCTGGTCGTTGGCAGTCCCAGGTCCAGTTCGACGACGTTTCCCGCGTTGAGTGGTCCGAGTGCGAAGGAGTCTTCGTCGAAGTTCCCGTTGGCTTCGATGGGCATGACCAGTCCGACCGCCGTGGCAGTTCTTCCGGTTGGCGTGTCGGAGAAGCTGAGTGTATCGGCGTTGGTGAGAGCATCGTTGTTGTAGTCGGCGTCTGTTTCCGCATCGGCGTTTCGCACGGTATGGACGTGCAGTTCGTAATCACCGCGTGTCCCCCCACTTCTTCGGTTGACGAGTAAGAAATACTCGCCATCGGACGGCAGGGTGTATCCGCTGATGTAGTCGTCGTCGTTGGCACCGCTGAAGGAGTTTTCGGTGAGGTACTGTCCGGCGGGGTTGTAGAGGGTCAGTCTTGTGTTGAGTCCACTGGTCAGGGTGGACGTGTACGCCATCAACTGGTCACCGGCTTGGCCCCTGAACTTCCAGTAGTCGATGTCGGACGAGTTATCCAAGACGCCGAGTCCGAATCCAGAGGTCAAACCGGGTACACCGCCGTTGAATGGGGTCAGCGTGTTGGCTTCGGCTTGAGTTTCGTTGCCTTCCGATTCGAAGACGGCAGTGAAGTCTGCCGACAGATCCAATGTGAAATCATGGACAAAGGCGTCTCCTCCCGTTCCATCACCATTTCCATCGATTGCGTTTCCGGCAACATCGGTAACCGTCCCCGCGACCGTCAACCGATAATCACCGGCTGTCATCTCGCCATCGCGAATCGAGAACACAACGCCGCCACCTCGTGTGTACGCCGGCGCGTTGGCGAGAGTAAAAACTTCGTCATCCGCCGTTCCGAAAGTGCCGTCATCGCCCGACTGACGAAGATCAAATGCACCCGTCGTGAACGAATTCGGGTTCAGGTCTTCGTCAAACTGGATGCGAATCTCAGCTGTCGGCCAAGGGGTCACCGATCGACTGCCCGGCACATCATCGAGCCAGCGGACTTGCGGGCTGACGTTGTCGACGACAGCGAGATCGAGCAAGTACTGGGCTTGGTTGCCGGCCCCCGAGTTGCCCGTGACTCGGACGTAGTAGTTGTCTGCAGCCGTGATGGTGGTCGTGAAGTCGGAATCCGTTGAAATTCCGTCATCGTCCGCGACAGGGGTTCCGCTGCTGTCGAGCAGGACCACAGCACCGTCGAGCGTACTGCCGTCCGGGTATCTCAAGTCGAGGCTGACTTGATTGCCCACATTGAACTGGCCGACCGAGAAGATGTCTTCGTCCGTGTTGGTTCCCGTGGCCTCCATGATGGTGCCCGCGACGGTCGCGACTGCAGTTCCTGCGAGCGGTCGTTTGCGGACCGCGTCGGCACCCGCGACGGAGTCGTTCGCATCGTTGCCATCGGTTTCGAGTTGGGTCGGATTGCTGACTACATCCACGCGGACTTCGTAGGGTCCGGTTCCGCCCGAATGAGCGCCCACGCGAACGTTGTAGCGTCCTGAACTCTCGATGCGAAACGTGCTGATGAAAGCGTCATTGTTCGGACCAGAATTGTCGTCCGTGTTGAGCGAACCGTCTGCCGAGTTCCGTAAACTGACGAACGGATTGATATTCGAATCTGGCGTGTCGACGCTGATGGCAACGACGTCACCTGCCAACGCTTCGAACCACCAATAGTCGATGTCCCCTGGTTCCTGAATCGCACCCAATCCGAAACCTCGGGCGTAACCGCTGTCGTTGGGCGTGACGAGCATATCGAGAGGGTCGGCGAATTCCCGGCTGTCGTTGCTGAGCGTTTCGATGCTATCGCCAGGTGCAGCGTCAACCAGGAACGTCGTGACAAACGGATCCCCGCCCGTTCCGTCCTGATTCCCGTCCAATGCGTTGCCGTCCAAATCCAAAAGGCCGGCCAACGCCGTGAAGCGATAGGCTCCTTCTTGCAAAACCGCCAGGCGGCCATCGATGTTCAGGGAAAGCGAATCGCCATCGACGTAGGGGCTCGCCAGAGAAAGCGAATGAGTGACGTCGTCGGCGGTGTCGAGGGTTCCATCATCGCCCGCACCGAGAAGCTGCCAGTTTCCGATGTCGTTGGCGGTGGCCGCCTGCAAGGGTTCGCTGAGCTGAACGTTGAGCTGATCGATGGCTGCGGATACCTGTCCTCCATTGCCTGGCAGTGGGACGACACCTGTGATGACAGGCTCGCCTACCAGCAGCATTCGCGTTTCGAGCGTTTGCATCGCGAGGCGCCGATTGCCATTGGACGCCCCGTCGTTCCTTCGAAGCGCTTCGGCGAGGCGGCGGCGTTTGACACGAGACCGAAAGCCTGATCGAAGATTTTCAGTTCGCGATCGTTTGGACGTGACGTCGCGCGCTGGATTGGAACCCATCATTTCTCGCTCTGTGGTTACACATGGAAGCGAGGGAGGTGCGAATCATGGGAATCATTTCC
>JBCCUO010000334.1:0-5215 GCA_039196805.1 Planctomycetota bacterium
GAATTGGCGTCAGAGGTCGTACAGTCCGTCCGCGATGGGGACGAGATCTCGCTGGTCTCCGCGGGCAGCACGGTGAGCGTCGTGGTGGGGACCACTGACTTCGCACCCGCCGTGGCGGAAGCGATCAAGGAGCTGACGCCCACCGATGGGCCGACCCGAATGATCGAAGCGATTGAGACGGCGCGGCGACTTGCCCTGGATGACGACAAACGACGCGTAATGTTGGTCAGTGACTTCTGTTTCGAAGGCGCAGCCAAGCTGGGGGATCAGCCGGACATCGATCTATTGCCAACAACGGACGTGGAAGATCAACCAGCAAACGCTGCGATCACGATGCTGCAGGTGCGGCGTTCACTGGTCGATCCAATTGGCTACAGCGGACTGGTCCAAGTCAACAACTTTGGCAGCGAGCCGATCGAGTGCCGATTGACCTTGAAGCTGGATGGAAGCCTGGTCGACGTCGTTCCGGTCGCTTTGGACTCCGGTGATTCGATGCGGCACGTGGTCACCGACGGATCGCGTCAAGGAGGCGTGCTGACGGCCGAATTAGACGTCGAGGATGCTTTGGTCACGGATAATCTGGCCCGTGCGGTTCTACCGCGTCGGCCTCCGATTCCCATCACACTGGTCAGTGACGAGCCGAGCCTCTATCTGGAGAGTGTTCTGACAGCGATTCCGCTGGTGGAACTGACCGTGGCCACGCGAGTTCCGAAGACGAGCCCCACTGGCGGGATCACCGTGTTGCACCGGATCGTACCGAAGACGCTCCCCAGTGGTCCGTTGTTGGTGATCGACCCACAAGATTCGTCCACATTGTGGTCGCTGTCGCAGCCGGTTGCTGACCCGATCGTGGTACGACAAGAGCCCAAATCACCGCTTCTGCCGCACGTGCGTTTGACCAATGTCGTGCTTCCCGGTGGGCGCGGCTTGCAGATCGATCAAGACCACGTGCCGCTGCTGACGGCGGCAGACGGGTCGGTGCTGATGGCGTCCCTCAACGCCGCCACGGGACGCACGCTGGTGTTGTCCGCCAACCTGAATGACGGCGATTTGCCGTTGCGAATTGCCTTTCCTGTTTTGATGACCAACGCGGTCAACTGGTTTCTCGGACGCGAGGGAGACATTCAGCCCGCCCAGCTTACCGGCGAGCGGATCACCGTGGCGGCCAAGGCATCAGAAAACGAGTCTTGGAGTTGGATCGATCACTTCGGCAACCAGCGAATGGCCACGGCCGAAGACGATGCAGTCACCCTGGGCGTGGTCGACCACACGGGCATCATTCAACTAGGACCGACTCGGCGGGTGCAGGACTACCTTGCCAGTCTTGGCGGCCCCAAGGCAGCCTCCGCGTCGAATCGGAATGCGCCAGACCAACCCAAAACACCCGGCACGTTGTCGAAGCTGAAAGCGACGTTGGCCGACGATGACGCTCCACCATCGGAAACGCTTCGACAGGTGGCAGTGAACCTGAGCCGAGCCGAGGAAAGCGATTTGCGGCCTCAATTGCCGGCGGGGCAGGGCAGGGCGGTCCGTCAAGCCGGCTGGTCGCTGCACAACTTGTGGTTCTACCTGGCGCTGCTGGCAACCGTCTTGATCCTGACGGAATGGTGGCTTTACCAGCGGAGGATCGTGGCATGAACGAAGTGATCGGCTGGCAATGGCTCCGCCCGATGTGGCTTTGGCTACTGGTCCCCGCGCTGCCTTGGCTGGCGCTCTACTACGTACGCAGCCTGAGCGACTTTGCGGCTTGGCAGCGTGTCTTCAGTTTGTTGCTGCGGATTGTGGTCGTGTCGGCGCTGATCATGGCTCTTGCCGGTCTGATCGTTCTGGTCGGTACCGAGCGCCAGATGATTGTGGTTGCGATCGATCGTAGCCAAAGCATTGACGATGCGGCTTGGGAATCGGCAATGAAAACCGCCCGAGACTTGCGGGACGCCGTGCGCGATGCCGAAGACGTTGAGGCTCGATTTTTGCTGTTCGATCAAACCGTTGGACAACCATCGTCCGACGTCGAGAACCTGTTCCGCCAGGTGGCTCATCAGCCAAACACGGCGTCGCAACCAGACCGCGAATCGGATCAGCCCATCGGCACCGCGACTGCGGACGATGACGACGATTCCGTGAACGAACGCCGGACCAACGTCACCGAAAAAACTCCACAGCCTCAGTCAGGCGAGTCCGCCTACGCGCACGACGAACCTCGTCAAGGCACGGACATCGCACTGGCGATTCGCACCGCAATCGCATCGATTCCGCCAAGCTACGTTCCGCGTGTCGTTCTTCTCAGTGACGGTAACACCACACGAGGTGACCCGATTGTCTCCGCTGCGAGTGGCGGTGTCCCGATTGACACGATCCCGTTGCCAGACCGAACGGAGCCAGAAGTACAGTTGGCTTCCGTTTCCGCGCCGGCGCAGGTGCGTCAAGGCGAACCGTTCTACGTCGAGGTCACCGTCAATGCGACATCGGCTGGTGAGGGACACGTCGACGTCTATCGCGGTGATGTGTTGATTGGTGACGCCAACGCCAAGAAGGTGAAACTGAAACCGGGCAGCAATCAGTTTCGCGTCCGTCAAACGGTGACAGATCAGCGGCAAGTCACCTTTGCCGCACGAGCACGGGGCTTCGGCGACGCTGACACGCTGCTGGACAACAATGAATCGTCCGCCCTGGTCACCGCGGCCGGACGCCCCAAGATCCTGTTAATCGACCCCGATACTGACCAGACCGATTCGTTTCGTTGGGCACTCGATGAGCAACGAATCGATGTGGAGGTCCGTCCCACCGAAGGCGTGCCGCGATCGCTGACCGAGCTGCAGGGTTACGAGTGTCTGGTCCTTTCGAACGTTCCGGCGACGGCAATGACGACGCGGCAGATGGACATCATCCGGACCTACGTGCAAGACCTGGGCGGTGGCCTGGTGATGCTAGGCGGCGACCAGTCATTCGGCCTGGGCGGATACTATCGGACTCAGCTGGAAGAGATCCTACCGGTCCGCAGCAATTTCGAAAAAGAACGTGAAAAACCCAGTTTGGCGATGGTGCTGGTCATCGACAAGAGCGGTTCGATGGGCGGCGAGAAGATTGAACTTGCCAAGGATGCCGCCAAAGCCGCGGTGGAGCTTCTGGGTCCACGTGACTCAATCGGTGTGATCTCGTTTGACGGCAGCAGCTATTGGGTCAGCGAATTGCGGTCGGCAGGGGACCGAGGTTACATCAGCGACCAGATCAGCACGATCCAAGCCAGTGGCGGGACCAACATGTATCCCGCCATGTCCGATGCCTACGAGGCGTTGAACCGGGCCTCTGCCAAGCTGAAGCACTGCATCCTGCTGACCGACGGCATCTCATCACCGGGAGATTTTGAGGGCCTGTCATCGGAGATGTCAGCGAGCCGAATGACGATCTCAACGGTTGCGCTTGGCCAGGGAGCCAGCGAGGAGTTGCTGCAAGACATCGCGCGTTTGGGTGGTGGACGCTACTACTTCTGTGATGATCCCCAGTCGGTTCCACAGGTGTTCGCCAAGGAGACCGTCGAAGCGAGCAAGTCGGCGATCAACGAGTTGCCTTTCCTGCCCCAGTTGGTTCGCCCGACGCGAGTTTTGGAAGGCATCGAGCTTGACCTGGCGCCCTTGCTGTTGGGCTACGTCGTCACTCGACCCAAACCCACCAGCGAATTTGTGCTCGCTTCCGAGGCGGGTGATCCCTTATTGGTGTGGTGGCAATACGGGCTGGGCAGAACGGTTGCTTTCACCAGCGACGCCAAGGCCCGCTGGGCCGCCGAGTGGCTGGCCTGGCCGGACTTCGGTCCGTTTTGGGCTCAGGTGATACGGCATGCCATGCGAAAGAGTGACAGCCAAGGAATCTTTGTCGAGTTGCAACAACGCGATGGCAGCGCGCGAATTGTGATGGACGCCGTCGATGATGATGGCTTGTTTGTTAACGAATCCGAGACAGTAGCGACTGTGATTGGACCTCGCCTGAAGACCGAAAAGATCCAGCTACAGCAGACCGCGCCGGGACGCTACGAAGCGACCGTGCCGACGGCGCAACAGGGCGCGTACCAGATCGATTTGGCTCAAACGCGTTTGGGCAACCAGTCTGTCCGACAAACCCGGGGCTTGGTGGTCGGCTATCCGGATGAACTGCGTTTGCGTCCCATCAACCGAACGACGCTGCAGCAAATCGCGACCAGCAGCGGAGGCCGGTTTGAACCTGCCTTGGATTCCGTGATTCAAACCGACGGCCGCACGGCCCGAATGCCGCTGGCTATGTGGCCGTACTTGCTGATGACCGCGATTGCCGCCTTCATCGCCGATGTCGCCATGCGGCGAATCGATCTGACAACCTCGTGATGAATACAGAAAAACACTGGTGAAGGGGCGAACCGCCCCCCTATACTTGTGGTCACTCGGATACGAAGCGAATCAATACCAACGCAGGGGAAACGTGATGCCGATTGAACAGATCGATGGCCAGATTCGACGTGTCTTGGGGCGTGTCCGGGGCCATCTGAGGCTGCAGAACGCCCTTTCCGGTGCCTGCATTGGCTTGGTGTTGGGATCGGTCATCGCGATGGGACTGGCGATCGTACGACTCTGGGTCCCCGGCATCGAGCTTTGGGTTCCGTTGGCTCTGATTTCGAGTTTGGCTTCGTTGGGCGGCATTGCGGGGCTGCTACGTCCCATGCCCTTAGCCACCGCAGCTCAGCGCGTCGATGAGTACTACGTGCTGAAGGATCGTGCCATCACGGCGCTGCAGTTTTCGGCCACGGACGAAGATCCGGTGCGTCGGATGCAAGTCGCGGACGCGGCAAAACACCTCTCGCAAGTCCGTCCCGCCGACTGTGCTCCCATCAAACCGCCGCGTCGCGCCCTGTGGACGACGGGTGCCATCATCTTGATCGCGACTGCGATCTTCGTACTGGGACAGCCGGACATCTCGCAAGCCGATTCCTCGTTGAGATTCACGTTGGCCAGTGATCAAGCCATCGCCCTAGAAGAGTCGATGCTGGCCGACCTGGAAGAGCTGTTGGAAGAAAACGAAGACGCGGAAGAACTAGAGCCATTGCTGGAACGCCTGGAGGAACTGGTCCAGGAAATGAAAGAGGAAGGAGTCGACGAAGCGGATTTGATGGCGACCCTGACGGAGATGGAACAGTCGATCACCGAAGCACAGGCCGCCATGAAGATGGAGATTACCGATACTCAGTTGC
>JBCCUO010000335.1:0-5195 GCA_039196805.1 Planctomycetota bacterium
ATGGCCAGAATGACGGCTGATTTCGGATACGACGGGATTGAGTTGGCTTGCTGGGGGGATCATTTCGAGGTCGATAAGGCGATCGCCGAAGACGACTACTGCGACAAAAAACGGCAGCTTCTCGACGACGCGGGACTGCAGTGCCACGCGATCAGCGCACACCTGGTCGGACAGGGCGTCTTGGACATCATCGACGAAAGGCACCAAGCGATCCTTCCCGACTACGTCTACGGAGATGGGGACCCGGCCGGTGTCAACGCACGGGCGGCCTCGGAACTCGCCGACACGGCTCGGGCCGCTCAAAAGTTTGGCGTCGAAGTGGTCAACGGTTTTACCGGCAGCAGCATCTGGCACCTTCTCTATTCATTTCCGCCAGTGCCACCCAGCATGATCGATGCCGGGTTTGATTTGCTGGCCGAGCGATTCAATCCGATCATGGATGTGTTTGGGGAGTGTGGCATTCGCTTCGCCTTGGAAGTTCACCCGACCGAAATCGCGTTCGACATCTACACCGCGCAGCGAGCATTGGAGGTCTTGGAGCGACGTCCCGAGTTCGGTTTCAATTTCGACCCCAGCCACCTGATTTGGCAGGGCATCGATCCAGTTCAGTTCATCCGAACTTTCCCGGACCGCATCTACCACGTTCACATCAAGGACGCGATCGTCAAGCTGGACGGTCGCAGCGGCATCAATGCCAGTCATTTGAACTTTGGGGACCACCGGCGTGGCTGGGACTTCCGCAGCCCCGGTCGTGGTGGTGTGAACTTTGAGGAAATCATCCGCGCGTTGAACGACATCGGCTACGAAGGGCCCCTGTCGATCGAGTGGGAGGACAGCGGCATGGAACGCACCGCCGGCGCACGAGAAGCGTGCGAGTTCACCAAGAAGTTGGATTTCCAACCCAGTGGTCGTGCGTTCGACGCGGCGTTTGAAGAAGCCAACGCGTAGGGCGATCGCGACGTCCCTCCGATGGGCTCGTCCTTGCTCCAGTGAGTTTGCGAGGATCGAGTAGGGAGGTGAAATCAGATGAGTCAACAGCCAACCTCGGCGAGGAAGAGGGTCATGATTGAGATAACCGTGAACGGCCGCACTGTCGAAATCGAAACATCGATGTCGGTGCAGCAGTTGCTCAACACTGTTGAGGTCCCGGAGAACTACTTGGCCGTCGAGATCAATGACGAGGTCGTGCCACGCGAAGACTACGCCGATCACCAGGTTCAATCGGGTGACGCGGTCGAAGTGGTGACGTTGGTCGGAGGAGGCTGAGATGTCGGTCGCATCGGACCACGGCTGGGGTTCGGAAACCAATCGCGAGACGGAGACGAATCTGAATGACCCGATGAGATCGAGCGGTCATTCCGCCGACGCGCCGGTGCAAGTCGGGTCGCACACACTGCAAAGTCGTTTGATCGTCGGCACCGGTCGTTACGACACCATGGAGCAGATGCAGGCCTCCCTTGATGCCTCCGGTGCAGACTGTGTTACCGTTGCCGTGCGTCGCGAGCGTCTGTACGACCGGCAAGGCAAGAACATCCTCGATTTCCTGGATCTGGATCGATACACGTTATTGCCCAACACCGCCGGCTGCTACACCGCGATCGACGCCATTCGCGCCGCCAAGTTGGGACGCGAGATTCTCCGCACACTGGGAAACCCAGGCGCGGACTGGGTGAAGCTGGAAGTCTTGGGGGATAGCAAGACGTTATTGCCCGACCCTGGCGAGACGGTTAAGGCATGCCAGGAGTTGGCCGAAGAGGGTTTTCAGGTCCTCTGTTACACCAGCGATTGCCCCGTCACGGCCCAGCGGCTCAAGAGTGTCGGCGCGGCGGCCGTGATGCCGGCGGGCAGTCCAATTGGCAGCGGCCAGGGTCTGCTGAATCCCAACAACTTGCAGATCATTCTCGAATACTTGAAAGACGACGATCCCGACTATCCGGTGATCATCGACGCTGGAGTCGGCACGGCCAGTGATGTGAGTGAAGCGTTCGAGCTGGGCGCCGATGCCGTGTTGCTAAATACGGCGATCGCGCACGCCCGCGATCCGATCGGCATGGCTAGCGCGATGAAGCACGCCGCAGTGGCGGGACGCTTAGCCTACCTATCCGGCCGCATCCCCCGTCGCCTCTACGGCACCGCTAGCAGCCCGCAAGAAGGCGTTATCAGTACCCGTCCATACGGCTCTGGCGGGTAAGGAAAATCCGATCGGTGAATCTCGTTGACCGCTCGGGTTTTATCAGAGTCGCCGACCGGTCCGCCGGTCGCTGGCGCTTCCCGCTAAGGTCCCCTCCCAGCCCGAAGTGCAAGTGAGAGGGCCCAACCACATGCCAGCCGATTACCCGCGAAGCGTCTGCGCAATTGCTGGTCGCTGGCGCTTCCCGCTGAGATCCCCTCTCAGCCCGAAGCGCGAGCGAGAGGGCCAAACCACATGCCATCCGATCAATCCACAAACCTCGTCGCTTCGCGACTCGGAATTTCAGCCAGAAGCGGAAGCAATGTCTGTTTCGCGCTTCGGGAAGCGAGAATGGTTAGAGTTTCGCCGCAGCTTTGCAGAACCGCTTGACGATTTTCGCGTCGACATCCTCCAGGCACTTGAATGTCAAATGTCGCCGAAACTTGCCACCTCCCTCCAGCAGTCCATCGGGATCGTCCAGTTCATTCCCTTTGGCGAATGACAACTGCACGTGTGCCTTGTACGGGAACAGGCCACAAAACTGTCCCTCTTTCTCATCCGGCTTGAGCGTATAGAGCGTCCCGCCGTACTTCGGAACCTTGGTCGATCTTGGAACTGCCGCCATCACCTGCGAATCAAGCAACTCAAGGAGGTTCTTCTTCTCAGCGTCAGTCATCGTCTACTCGCTAACCCAGCTTGGCACCGTTGGGGACGTCTTGACCAGGAAGACCCATGATGACCGATTCGTCCTCGCGATTAAATCCGCCGAGGACCGTCACGGTCTTGCAAGCAGCCTGATTAAGCCCGTTGACTGAAGAGGCCTTATCGGGCGCGCTTGCGCGACGTCACTCGGGTTGGTAGGCATTGCTCATGATCTCAAGCAGTTTGGCGAGCAGCTCTTGCTCGCCAATCGCTCCGTTGTGACGCATCACCAACTTGCCTCCGGGGGCGACCAAAACCGTATGGGGCTCCGGACCCTCCCATTTGGGATCGAGCGCGGCGATCAATGCGTCCGCGTCGGGGTCGGTGAACAGGTAGTTGTTCGATTTGCGACCTTCCTGTTCCAGTGACTTCTTCAGGCGCTTGGGCAAGACGGCTCGCTGCCGATCCAAGTAACTGTGCACGCGATCGCGATTGCGCGGCAGATCGGTGCTGATCGTAATCAGCTCAAAGTTCCTGAGTCCCATTCGCCTGGAGACGCGAATCAGTCCGGGAAACTCCTCCACACAGGGAAGGCATGACGTCGACCAAACGTTAAAGAGCCGGTACTTGTCGGTGTCATTCTTGACCAACTTGGTCAGTCCCTCCGCGTCGATGTCGTCCAACGTGACATCTGCGGACTGCCAAGCCTTCTCGTCATTCTCAACCAGAACGATCTTCTCACGCCACTTCGTGGAACAACCGAATGGTTTGGTGACTGGAACGGGAACCGGTTTGCCGGACAGCAGTGCCAGTACGGCGTCACGCGTCTCACGCGACTTGACGGTCGACCGGTCGGGATAACGCGAGTTGTCCAGCCGGCCCTTGTATTGCAGTTTGCGTTCTTTGTCGAAGACGAATACGTGGGGAGTCGCCAAACAGCCGTACTTCTTGGCGGTCGCCTGCGTCGCGCCGTCGTACAGATAGGGGAAAGTGAATCCGTGTTCCTTGGCGTACGGAGTCATGTCCTCGAAGCTGTCGTCGTACTTTGAGTAACCGAGCTCGTCAGGTCGCAGACCGTCGCCTGAGTTGGGATTGATCGCGACCACGGTGACGCTTTCGTCCTGCACTTCGCGAACCAGGTCCATGAACCGAGGATCATGGGCATGGCAGACGGGACAATGATTGGAGGTGAAGTAGACAATCAAAACGTTGCCGTCACCAAAGTCCGCAAGCGACCAATCGCGGCCATCGATTCCCGGCAACTTGAAGTCCGGAGCCGAGTCACCGATTTCAAGGGTCTGAAACCCCGGCGGCATGTCGGCTGCCTTTGCGGACCCCAGCGACAGTCCGATGATCATTGCCCAACCCAAAACCCATTTCGCCATCACGGCACCTCAAATCAACTGTACGGCGGATGAATGAAGGTTTGATTGTAGCCGCAGGGCCGCTGTCGTAGCGAAACTCGCGGGGGAGTTTCGGGGGCGGATGCTTTGTAGAGGTATTGGTGGGTGGCGTTGGTGATTGGGGGTGTGGTGGCGGGACGTGGATCATCGTCGAAAGCCTGCGCGGCCTCCGTTACGGAGGGTAACGCTGAAATCGGTGCGGGTTTCGTTACGGGCTTTCGGGGGAAGCGGGTTCTTCTGTTCGTCTGCCGGATGCGAGGCCGAATGCGATGACGGCGGAGAGCGCGTGGAAGGTGGGGTCAATCCACCTGGGTTGGTCGATACTGGGTGGCTTGGCCCTTTCCCCTGAAGGTCGTGTCCACTCTTCACGCCAGGCCAGCGGCTCACTTGGCTTGGTATCCGCGCGTCCTTCTTCGTCCGGCTTGGCCGATGGTTCAACGGCGGTCTCTGATTCGTCCATTGAATCTGCCGGCTCATCAACTGAATCAGGTTGTTCAGCTGTGCTTGGTGTGTCGGCTGTGTCCGTGTTAGCAGCATCCACGGGATCGTCGCCTGACAGTTCGAATTGCGTATCGACTTCCTCCGCGCTCGGGATGTCATCGGGAACGGTTACTTGGTCTTCTGGCTGACCGATCGGCTTCGCGGGTAGTGGTTGCTTTAACTGTTCGGTCTTGGCGACGGCGGTTGCCGAGGTCACCAGCGATGCGACGTAGATCCCGATGACGGCCATGGCGGCGGCGGCAAACCCCGTGAACAGCGAACGGTTGGCTCCCACGAGCAACCGGACCACGACTCCAGCACCCAAGCCCGCCAACAGAACGCCCCACGGCACTGATTGTCCGTCGATCGGCTGAAGAGACTGGCCGACGCTGCCGCCCAGGCAGCCACCCACCAGACCTCCCAGAATGACTTTCAACCCTTGCATGTCTTTCTCACTGATCAAGGTGTTTCCGCGGATCGCTTGGTTGTCTTACGTTCTA
>JBCCUO010000336.1:0-5188 GCA_039196805.1 Planctomycetota bacterium
AGCAGCACCTGCGGTTCTTCGAAGAGACGCTCGCCGTGAACCGACAACGGTGCGCGATGCTCTCTTGGAGGGGATTGCAGTTGGCAATGGATAACTCGATCGATCCTGATGATCCCGATCAGGACGGCACTCATTTTGGCGGCCCCAGTTTGGCCGAAGAGTCATGACGGTGGCGACAAAGTGGACGATCGATGCGGAAACGTATCGCGATGACTTTCCCGTGCTGCAGCGGACGACCGATGCAGGACGCCGGCTGGTTTACTTGGATAATGCGGCCAGTTCACAGCATCCGCAAGCAGTGATCGATGCGGTCTCCGACTGCTACCGAAACTACTACGCTAACGTTCATCGCGGCATTCATACGCTGAGCGAAGAATCAACCTTCCGCTATGAACGGGCACGCAAGCGGACCGCGAAGTTCATCAACGCTGCCAGTGACCGCGAAGTGATCTTCACCTCGGGCACTACTGCCGCGATTAACTTGGTTGCTCATGGCTACGGCAACCAGCACTTGGGACCGGGCGATGCAGTTTTGCTGTTAATCAGTGAGCACCATGCCAACATCGTTCCCTGGCAGCAACTGTCCGAGCGTACGGGAGCTCAGGTTGAGTTCGTTCCGATCGACGATGCATTTCTGATCGAAGATGAGGTCATCGCCGAGCATCTGGAAAAGTATCGCCCCAAGGTCTTTGCTTTTGCCGCAACCAGCAACGTGCTGGGGACCGAATTTCCGGTCACACGTTGGACGCAGATGGCGCGCCAATTCGGCGCGATGGTCTTGATCGATGCGGCACAGGCCGTGCCCCACGAAGCGGTTAACGTCCAAGCTTGGGATGCCGACTTTGTCGTCTTCAGTGGTCACAAGGTTTGCGGACCGAGTGGCATCGGTGTGCTGCACGGCAAGGAGTCGTTACTGGATTCGATGCCACCGTTCTTGGGTGGCGGCGCAATGATCGATCGCGTCACCGTGGACGGGTTCACAACGGCAGCTTTGCCGGAGAAGTTCGAAGCGGGAACGCCTCCGATCGCCCAAGCGATCGGACTGGAAGCTGCGATCGACTATGTCAGCGACATTGGCATGGAGAACATTCATGCTTACGAGTCGGAATTGGGCGCCGAAGCGGATCGGGCGCTCAGGCAGATCGAAGGTGTTCGCATCATCGGTCCGACTGTCCCGCACAAAGCAGGAATTGTTAGCTTTCTGATGGATGAGGTTCATCCGCACGATCTTTCGCAGTGGTTGGATACGCGAGGCATTGCGGTCCGAGCCGGCCATCACTGCGCGATGCCGCTGCACGAGTCACTTGGAATTGCCGCCAGTGTTCGAGCCAGTTTCTACTTCTACAACACGCCCGCCGAAGTGGAGCAGTTGGTCGAAGCAGTTGCAGAAGCTCGAGATCGATTCGTCCATCGGAAACGCCGCCGACGCTAGTCAGCCAAAGGGGATAAGCTTCCTGCCTGTCGCTACAAGGTTCGGGATCACGGAAGTGATCGGTCAACAAAGTAGCCAGCTCACTTCGTGAGCTCGGCTTGGAAGCGGTCGGCCAACCCCACGCCCATGGCGGTACGCGCTGAGATGTGGCTTCCGCCAACCGCGAAGCGGTGACGTTCGATAGGCTGGGACGAAGTCCCAGTTCTGCGTCGACCCGTGCGGCCGAACCGCGAAGCGGTGATGTTGGCGTGATGCCGCAGTGAGCGGCGTTGACGCCGCGTCAAACCCACCAACATCGCTGCTTCGCAGCTCCGGAGGCGAAGGGATGTGAGCCATGCGCTTCGCACTGCGATGCGGCTCGGGCTCACGGAGTGAGCGGTCGACAGTGTAGCCGGCCCACTCCGTGGGCCAGACTCTCTGATCGATCATCTTTTGGGATCACTGATGCCCGAGGTCGTAGCAGCGCACTTCTTGGTCCACGCGGACGATCAGTCGCCCGTTGGCAACAATCGGATGAGAAAGTAGCGGTCGTCGCGAGTCGGTGAGCCTGAGCCGGTCCAGCTGCTTTCCTGTTCGCAGAGAATAAAGCAGCAATTGGCTGTCTGCTGTAGTCACCAAGACGCGATCCGGTGACGCGATGAGGGATGCATAGTCATCCAGACCTTCCGCCTGAGATACCCAGAGAGTCTGAAGCGAACGTGTCGTATCCAAGCAGTGCAGTCCTTGATAGACGACCAGCAGCGTGTCGTTCACCAGCACGGGTGTGTGGCAGTCGGGCGCGATATCCGGATTGGTCATCACCGGACCATCTTGGAGCCGGTTGAGTTCGAACGCCTCGATCCCGTTGTTCTCGCCAGCGAAGAAGACAAGGTCCTCGCCGACGACGGGCGCAGGCACACCAAAGTCGCCACTCAGGCTTCGCTTGTGATTCCAAAGGTGCTGCCCGTCATCGGCGGATCGAGCAAAGTAGCCGACTTGGTCGACACCGATTATGACTTTCCTGTCTCCGATTCTTGTCGACGCGAGCGAGGAGTAGGCGGCCGGAAAGCCGGGACCAGACCAGAGCGTCTTCCCAGTCTCAAGCTCGAGTGCAACCAGCGGTGCAGCCTTGTGGAGCTGGACATAGATGATTCCGTCGCTGATCAACGGCGAGCAACAGAATCCCCAGGTGGGGACCTCGCAGCCGAAGCGGGCGGCCAAGTCGACTTGCCAACTTGCTGCCCCAGTGTCGGGATCTAGGCAGGTCAGCACTCCGGTGCTTCCCAGCGTGATCAGTTGACCTTGCTGAAACACCGGGGTGGCACGCGGCGAATTGCCGTAGTCCAGCGCGGCAGGAGCTTGATGCTGGTGCTGCCAAAGCACGCGGCCATCGTCTCGACCGATCGCGGTGAACGTATCAGCAAGATCGTCTGCGTCGCGTCCGCTGACGATGACCGCTTGGTCAGTGAGCATCAGGCCACCGATGCCCGGTGACGCTAGCGACTGGACCCAGATCAAGTCTTGATCCAGATCGGGCAAACGCGTGGGAAGCCAATCCACGATTCCGCTCCGGTGAGGACCACGAAATTGGGGCCAAGCGGATGCGGCGTTGCCGGCAGTATCGTCCGCATGGCCCCTTGAATTGGATTTTCGTCCTGGTTGCAGCCACGGCACGAAACCTGACAGCGTCTCCATCTGTTCTCGAAATCGCGGATCCATTCCCGCAGTCAGCAACGCGATGTTGAGGCTCTCGGCCAACTCTTCTGACAGCGATTGATTCAAGAACGCCGTGATGAAAGGCACTGGCTGGGAACGTCCGACAACGCGAAGTTCGCCTTTGTGGATCGATCCGCAACCTTCCAACAGTGGCTTCGCATAGCTACTGATGACGGCCGCGGCCTGCTTGTCGTTAGGCATCGCCAACAGCGCGGTGGCCGCCTCACTGCAAGCACCGAATCGGCGCACGTCGGTCGGCACGTCGACCCCCGCAGCGAGCAGCGATCGTCGCACCGCTCGCGACTTTTCTTCCGCTTCTTTAGGACCGAAGAGGATGTCGTAGCCGCTAAGCGATTCCAGCTCGGTGGCGGGATCGTCACTGCGGACGACAACCAGGCCGTGTTGGGTCGTTCCGCCATCCTTGCCAGTTAGCGATGCGACCGGCTGCAGCTTCAGGCCCGCAGAGTTCGCATCGGCAACAACGACTGAGTGCTTTCCAACGACCAAATCGGCTTGACCGTCGGTTTCTTTCAGAGCTTCGGTCAACGATTGGTGCCAAACGATTTGGACCTTACGTCCGGTGAATTCGCTGACCTTGTCGGCGACGACCTGGTATTTTCGCTGAGCGTAGCCTCGTACGCAGTCGCACGAGAGCGGCTGGCTAAGCGGGTCCATCACGATGATCGTGATCTTGGAATCCGCCGGGCGCGTCGATTGTCCATGGCCAGGAGATGCCGTGAACGGTCCGACAACCAGAATGAGTAGGCATAGGAGTGTCCTGATCATCGTGATTCCTCAGTTGATCGTGACGCTGAGGTACGTTTGAAGAGCAACTGTTTGCCTAGCTTGCCGCAGTACTCCCAGCCCTCGCTTCCCATTTGGTTCAGCGCCGAGGCGCGGTCCTCGCCCAGTTGGCGTTTACTGATCAGCTTGTACTCGAACGTACCCGCAGCGTAGGTCTCGGCGGTGCGAGCCGTGACCGGCGTTGTTGACTCAGACGTGCCAAAAGGGTCGGCCAGCGCCAACGGGCCAAACGGATCGGAGTCCTCAGGGGCGGCCGCTTCGACCAAGCGAATATCGCTGCTCGACTGTTCCGTTTGGCAGGACTCACTGTCACAAGTGGATCCATCACACCCTTCGCCGCACTGGAGCGACGACTCGCCGCCGACACGCATCAGCTCGGTCGTGATTCCTGACCCAAAGTCGACGTTCATCTTGCCCTGGCGGATCGTCAGTTTGGCTTCCACCATTCGGACTTGATTGTCGGCCAGGGCGATGCGGTAGTCGTCGTCACCATCGTCTTCTTCCGCGGGTAGCAGTTCGAGTCGGGATTCCGTCATGAAGGCCGCGTACTGGCCACCATGCAACGTGACCTCACCGTTCTGCTGCACCGTGAAGCTGCTGAAGGGCAACATTGAGTCCGCGTCGTTGGAACCTCCAAATAGCCCACCAAAAAACGAAGGCGAACTCGACTTGGGTTCTTTGCCGGACTTGGACCACGTGCCCGCATATTGGTCCAAGAACCTCTGCTGTCGCTTTGCGACCGCGCGTTCCGCTTCGGTTTCTGGATAGTCATCTGAGTTGCCCAGCACGCAGATGCCCTTGCCCTGATACATCATGTAGTAAAGGTCGTTCTTGGCATCGTGGCCAAGTGCGCAATGCTTGCAGCCGACGCCGATGCTTGCCTTACCGACATAGGCGACGAAGTCACCGTCGGTGTCAAAACGTTTGATGTGTCCGATCGAAGACTCCGCGGTCAGGATGGTCCCATCGGATAGCGGCAGGGAGTTCATCGGATTGCAGCAGCTTCCGAAACCATCTTGGCTGGAGCGATCCATGTGGCCAAAGCTGCCCTGACGTCGACCGTTGCGGTCGAACAGTCCGACTTGAAACGATCCATTCTCGCTGACGACCAAGAGATCATCGCAGCACTGAATGTCCATCTGTCCGCAACATCCGCGAAGATCATCGCGGATCAATTCGGCAGGTTCCATCTCCAGGTCATGATCCAATCGCCAAACGGAGTACCCACCGTGGGAAGGATCGGATGCGCAAACAAAG
>JBCCUO010000337.1:0-5183 GCA_039196805.1 Planctomycetota bacterium
ACAGACGCCTCGCATCTGCATCATCGGCCGAGGGGCCGATGTGGTGACGCGCGTTTCGATCGCCGTTTCGGGTCTTACGATCACGCTCATGGTTGATTCCTTCGTTTCGCGGGCACCAACCCGCACCCGCTTAGTGCCCTCCGCGATCAGCAGACTCGGAAGCACTCTGTTTACGAGTCGTGTTAGTGCCCGCGAAACGAAGGAATCAACCATGAGCGTGATCGTAAGACCCGAAACGGCGATCGAAACGCGCGTCACCACATCGGCCCCTCGGCCGATGATGCAGATGCGAGGCGTCTGTAAAGGTTACGGCAGCGGCGTCACGCGCACCGAGGTGCTCAATAACATCAACCTGAATCTCCGCGAGGGCGAGTTTTTGGCGGTGGTCGGATTCTCCGGCAGCGGCAAGACGACGTTTACGCAGTTGTTGGCTGGGTTGATCCAGCCCGACTTGGGTGAGGTCTTGATGGATGGCAAGCCCGTTGCCGGTCCGGATCCAGAGCGCGGATTGGTTTTCCAGAACTACTCGCTGCTGCCTTGGCTGACCGTTCGCGGCAACATCATGCTGTCCGTCGACCGCGTGTTTAGTGATTGGTCCAAGGGGGAGCGCCGCGACCACGTCGAACGATTCATTGAGATGGTCGGATTGAGCCACGCGGCTCATCGCCGGCCCCACGAGCTCTCCGGCGGGATGCGGCAACGCACCTCGCTGGCCCGGACACTAGCAATGAAGCCGAAGGTTTTGTTGCTGGATGAACCGCTGTCGGCGCTCGACGCGCTGACCCGCAGCGTGCTTCAGGAAGAGATCCTGAAGATCTGGGAGGAGGAACGTCAGACATGTCTGATGATTACCAACGACGTCGACGAAGCGATCTTGGTGGCCGACCGCATTGTGCCCCTCAACCCCGGCCCGAAGGCCTCGCTGGGACCTGCCTTCACGGTGGATCTTCCGCGTCCGCGAATCAAGACGGAGCTAAATAACAACGACACGTACAAGGGGCTTCGAAACGGAGTCACGAACTACTTGGTGGGTGTTCGCGAAAAGTTTCGGCGCGACGCGGCGCAAACGGATGACTCGCCGAAATTCGAACTGCCCGACTTGCAGCCCAAGAGTCTCAAGCTGCCTCGCAAGGCGATCCTGAACGCGACGACCTGAGCGACAAGCGGGAAAGACCGGTCAGCTGGAGCATTGGGCTATCGACCGGCTGATCCAAACACTTCGTCGTCGAAACGACCAACCCCCAACACCGAAGCAATTACACCATGGCCGGATACGTCGAGTGCTACAAACTCGGAAAGACTTACGACACTCACATCGGTCCGGCCGTGATTGTCGAAGACTTCAATCTGGAGATGAATAAGGGCGAGTACGTGTCACTGTTGGGTCACAGTGGATGTGGCAAGAGCACCGTCTTGATGATGATCGCGGGCCTAAATCCGATCACGCACGGCGGGATTGTTGTTGCCAACCACGAAATTGAAGGCCCGGGACCCGACCGTGGGATCGTCTTTCAGTCGCCTTGTTTGATGCCCTGGATGACGGCCATCGAAAATGTCTTGCTGGGCGTTGATCAAGTTTATCCCCATGGCAGTAAGCAGCAGCGCCATGAGATTGCCGGCTATTACTTGTCGCTGGTCGGCTTGGGCAGCAGCTTGCACAAACGGGCCTCCGAACTGAGCCAGGGGATGCAGCAGCGCGTGGGGATCGCCCGAGCATTCGCGCTGAAGCCCAACATGTTGCTCTTGGACGAACCGTTCGGGATGCTCGATTCGTTGACGCGGATGGAACTGCAGGAGGTTCTGCTGGACATCCTGATGAAAGACCGCGTGACCACGATGATGATCACGCACGATGTCGACGAAGCTCTCTTCATGAGCGATCGCGTGGTGATGATGACCAATGGACCCGCCGCACGGGTCGGAGCTGTCTTTGAAATGCCGTTCGATCGTCCACGTGTTCGAGCGGACGTCCTGGAGCACCCCGAGTACTACGAATATCGCAACCGTCTACTGAATTTCCTGGAGGAACAGGATCACAAGAAGATGCAGGCCGACGTTGCCAAGCACGAAGCAAGCAAGAGCGAGGCGGAGGAGCCTGCGTCGACAGTGGCCTGACGAAGTTGCCGACATCCGGCACCCAGGCGGTCGAGTCTGCCAGCGCCGAATCCTGTTTCGACATGAACAAGCTTTCTATGAATTACAACTCGAGTGGCACTTCCGAAATGCCCTTGCACTATCAACCTGCGGCGGAGAACGCGTTCCTGAGCGACGTTTTGACTTATGACGTCGATGAGTCGGGCACGGTTACTGATCCAGAGGAAAGCCGCTGGTTGCCCCTGGTCCAGTCGGCGGTGTCGACCGGCGAGCCGGTCATTTCAGAGGATCAGAGTTCCCCGGCACTGGCGATCCCTGTCTACCGCGATCATCGTGTACGCTCCGTGGTGATTTTGGTCTCATCGGTCGATCCCGAAGCGATTGGAGTCTTCGAAGTTTGGGTCCCTGTCGGTCAGTACGAAGAGGCGGGACTCAAATCAGGTTATTACTCATCACTGGAGCGTTTCCAAAACGTCAGCACCTTCGTTCGTTTTGAACGTGGCAGTGGACTGCCGGGTCAGGTTTGGCAATCACTTTGTGGAACGGTCCACGACGATCTTGGGAATCACCCTGGGTTTCTGCGGGCAGCAGGCGCATCGGCCGACGCCCTTTCGGCAGCGATCGGAATCCCCGTTGCTGGGGATGACTATGTCGCGTCCGTGATTCTGATCAACGCCGTCAAGACGCCCATGGCACAGGGTTTCGAAGTTTGGCGATGCCAGCCAGACGGATACCAACTTCAGTCCTCAGCGTCCGGTGTCTTGACACCGACCAATGCACTGGAGCCTGGTTTTGAGTTGACCAGTGGCGGCGGAGTTCCGGGCCTGGTGGAGCAGCATGGCGGAGCCATGATCATCACCGATCAGGATGCGATCGGAGCCGGTCGCCCGCAAGCGACTGATGAAGTCGAAGCGGTGTTGGCGATTCCGTTCTATGAGGCGGACACGTTGACCAGCGTGACCGTGTTGCTGTTGTAACGTCCATCTGACGATTCTTGGTTCCTGCTCTTTTAGTTCATTCAGCATCCTTTATGGCAACTACCCAACTGCCAGTCGTCACCGAGTCGCCCGACTTCGTTGCGCAGCTGCTTTCCGAGCAGCAGTCGTTGACTGCCGTTGAGCGATTCAGCCGCGATCACGATGCGGGTAACCTTGAGTTCAAACGCGGTCAGAACGAGCCGGATCAGGCCCGCTATTACCGCAACCTGATGCCGGCCAGTCCGCCGGCCCCTGGACAGCAGTTGGCGTTCGAAGTGGACCTGGACGCCTGCAGCGGATGCAAGGCCTGCGTCGTCGCTTGCCACACGATGAATGGATTGGAGGAAGAAGAGTCGTGGCGGCGCGTCGGTACCGTCGTGGCAGATGCCGAAGCGGTGGTCAGTGGCCCGGCGATTCAGCACGTCACCACGGCTTGCCATCACTGTGAGGATCCGGGCTGTTTGAATGGATGTCCGGTCAAGGCTTATGACAAAGATCCGGTGACAGGCATCGTTCGGCATCTGGATGATCAATGCATCGGGTGCAAGTACTGCACCATGATGTGTCCTTACGAAGTACCTAAGTACAGCGATCGACTCGGGATCGTTCGCAAGTGTGACATGTGTCACCAAAGACTCAGCGTGGGCGAGGCACCCGCTTGCGTGCAGTCGTGCCCCAATGAAGCGATCAAGATCACCGTTGTTGATGTAGATACGACGCTAGCCATTCCCGCCGAGGCTCGACTGGCGGCCGGCGCTCCCGACTCGGCCATCACAAGACCCACCACGGTTTACAAGTCCGAACGACTGGCTGAGATCGATGCTTCGGTGCCACAAGATCAGGGCGTCGATCCGGTTGCTGAAGATCATTGGCCTTTGGCGGGGATGCTGGTGGGGACGCAAGTCGCCGTTGGATTGATCCTTGCCGAACGCTGCGGGGCGACCTTGGCACTATTGACCGGCGAGGAGTATCCGGAAATGGCGACGCGGGTCGCCTCACTGGTGGCACTAGCTGTCGCCGGAGCCGGCATGGGGGCGGCGCCCCTGCATCTAGGACAGCCGCTCCGTGCTTGGCGTGTCTTCTTGGGTTTACGCACCAGCTGGCTCAGTCGCGAGGCGATTGTCTTGGGCAAGTTCATGGGGCTGCTGTCGGTGGCGGTCGCGTTGCTTTGGCTTCCGGTACTGTTGAGTTTTGAGCTGACAGCGGGACTGATCCCCGAAGCGGTTTTGGAATGGATTCCGGCTTGGGCCGGCAAGGCGGCTTGGGGACTGTCGATTCCCCTTGGCATCGTCGGTCTCTACACCAGCGCGATGATCTACATCGCGACGAAACGTCAACTCTGGCGACCCCAGCGAACGTTCACGCGCTTCTTTGGTTCCGCCGTCACCGGTGGTTCAGCGGCGGCCACCTCGGTTCTAGCGCTGACGTCGGCTCCGGCTTCCGTGGTTGCGGTGACTGCCTCTGTGGCGATCGTTTCTGGAATGTCCAAGCTGATCTGGGAATGGCAGACCCATCTAAGTTCGGCTCCCAAGACGGATCCGTATGACCATCGATCCTCACGCTTGGTCGCCCGGTCACTGGTCAAGCTCAAGCAACAAAGAGTGATCGGGGGCATGGCTGGAGCAGCGATTTTGGCGGCGGCTCTGGCCGTGCTAGGCGTCTTGCCCGTTGCCGCGGGCGTGTTGGCCGCGATCGCTGCCCTGTTGATGATCGGCGGTGAGTTCGCCGAGCGACTGCTGTACTTCAGCAGTGTCGTCTATGACCGCATGCCTGGAACCCTCCGCTAGTTGCACTGAAATGTCCACGTCACTGACTGAACCCTCCGCAAGCCATCCACGGCGCCTTGAGCTGCCTCAGCTGTTGCAGGCGCGCACCGGAAAAATGACTCGGGAGTTGCTGCTGCATCCCGGTGATCACGGCTTGGGGATGACGCACGAGACGATGTCAGCCGACACGACCACGACTGCGGTCTGCGGCTATTGCGCGACCGGCTGTGGGTTGCGTCTGCACGTCGCGGACGGAGAAGCGGTTGGCCTGACTCCCGAGACGAGCTATCCGGTAAACCTCGGGATGGCCTGTCCGAAAGGTTGGGAGGCACTGCGTGTGCTGGAG
>JBCCUO010000338.1:0-5165 GCA_039196805.1 Planctomycetota bacterium
CAGCGATGCTCAATTGGTGACCGAGTTCACTACGGCGCAGCAGGCCGCCGCCCAGCTGGAGCCGACCCTGTTTCGAATGGTGTCCGTGCTGCAGCCCGGACTGGAGGCAAGGAACGAAGAGGAGAGTCCGCGATGGCAGGCCGGTTTTGATTTGGCCATGGGCCGAGCGCTGGCACAAAAGGTGCGAACCGAAACCTACAACGCCATGTTGGCCAAGGGAAAACGGGGGATGGCTTTCACCGATTCCAAGAACAACACGTGGGTCTTGAAGGCCAGCGACGAAATCTCAGTCGGCAGCAAGTGGCAACGAGAGGCCGAAATGGCTCGCAAGCTATTGAAGTCGGTGGTCGCCGAGCACGGCGGAACCCCGTGGGCATTGTTGGCACAACAAGAGCTGGCAGTTCCGATTGGATGGCAGTGGGTGGACGAGTTCACCGATCTGACACCGTCGCCAAGGCGTCAGATGCGTAACAACAACAACAATCCGCCGCGCCCGGCCCGCGACGATCAAAAGCGGATGATCCAGCGTCGACCAACGCGTCCCGTCCCCAAGCTCTAGCCACCCCTTCCCTCCATCAGTCGCGGAAAACCAGCAAGGTGGCAGATGATTGGTAATCAGGAGCGCGACATGGCAGAGCCATGGAACGAGGAGCGTGAGCCATCCCAACCCGAAGCGTCAGCGAAGGATCCCTTTGCAACGCCAAGAGCTTCTCCACTCTTGCTGACCGCTGAAAGCTGACCGCTAACAGCTACGAAGGGCACCCCAGTTTCCACCGGGCTCGTCCCGGTGAGGCGATAAGCGACAGCTACCCAGACTCAGCCCCGCACGTTCTCTGTCGCGATCAACGCCGCTTGAGGCGGCGTGGATCCCGACAGTCATCAGTTGTTGCGTTGCTGGTAGCTGCCAATTGTCGTCCAGCCGGGGCGAGCCCGGTCGAAACGTTTCTAAGCAACGACAGCAACGTCATCATCCGTCGTACGATCGAACCCGGTTCCTCCGCGCGCGGCTTCTTGACGCCACTGTCCAGCTGGCACCTTTGGGTGCCAATCGTCGCTCCAAAGAAGATCGTCCGCTTTCGACGTTTTCTCTGTCGACATCGTCGATTGGCTGCGTTTTAGCATCATCTCAGCAGCAACCTCTTCGCTGGGTCACGGCTTGCAAAATCCAGCAAAAAGCGGGCGGAATGCGAGCGAAACTCGGAACACCTAGCAGGATGCGGGTTTGATTTTGGTGTCCCTATTCAACCGACTTGGAGATCAAGAAATGAAGATCCGATACGCGCGAACCAGTGCCGTACTTGCCTGCCTTGTGATGGCCTCCACCAGTCTTGCTCAGCCACCGGAAGGCCGTCCCGGCCGTGGACGTGGCGGGCCAGGTGGTCCAGGTGGCGGTGGGTTCGGACAGATGGGGCGTGGGGGCGGAATGGAAATGATGATGCGGATGCATCCCGTCTTTGCTGTTCTGGATGCGGACCAGGACGGCGCGATCTCGACGGCGGAGATGCAGAACGCCGCGGTTGCGCTTCGCAAGTTAGACACGAACAACGACGGCAAGATTGCGGCCAGTGAGCTGCAGCTCAATCGTGGTGGCATGGGGCGTCCTGGCGGTGGACGACCCGGTAGTGGCCAGGGAATGCGCCCCGGCCCGCAGGGCGATCCCGAGATGGCGAAGCAGCGTTTCGACCGGATGGATGCCGACGGTGATGGCAAGATCACCGAAGACTAAGCCCCAGAACCGATCAAACGACTCTTTGCGCGCCTTGACGCCGACGGCGATCAAGCGATCACGATGGAAGAAATGAGCAAGATGCGACAGCGTGGTGGCGCCGGTGGACGCCAGGGTCGCGGCCAACGGGGCGGCGGTGGTGACGCCCCGGGCGGTGACAAGCCGAAACGCCCGGAAATCGAATGATCCCGGCCGGTTTCCAAGCGGTGTCCTCGTGACAATGCTCCGAATCGAAACGACAATCAGGCTCAAATGGGAAACCGTTTGGGCCTTTTTTCTATGGAGCAACCATGACGTCCGTCCCAACTCGATTCGCTGCTGGCGTCAGTGCCGTCGTCCTGACACTCGGCTCGGTCGTCTGGGCGCAATCACCAACGGTCGCCGACTTTGCCGGCAACGGTCGTAGTGTTCAAGCCACTCCAACGATGCCGCTTTCCGCGGATTCGCCAACGCAGCTGTCGCTTGGTAATCCATTTGCCGTCGAAGTGACCGATGTGTTCGTCTATCTGTCAACGGTCGACGATAGCCGGCTTTGGCGAGTGGACCGGTCGACCAATGCAATCGAATGCATCGCGGGTACAGGAGGCAAAGCTGGTTTCAGCGGAGACACGGGTTCAGCGCAAGCGGCTGAGTTCAACTGGCCGCATGAAGTCCGTGTGGACCAGCGCGGTGACCTGTTCATCGCAGACACTCGCAATCACGCGATTCGGCGGATCGATCAGGCGACCGGCCTGGTCACGACGCTCGCGGGAAGTGGACAGGCTGGTTTCCGCGGTGATGGTCTCTCGGGCTCAGAGGTGCAATTCAACCAGCCTCACAGCATCCTGTTGGATGGCAAGGGAGGAGTGCTGGTTGCCGACACGCTGAATCATCGACTCCGACGCATTGATTTGAACTCGGGAGTCACGACGACGATCGCCGGCACCGGGCAGCGGAAGCTTCCCGTCGAGGGTGAACCGGCTTCGCAGCAACCTCTGTTTGGTCCCCGCACGATGGCCTTGGATGAAGCAAACCTTTGGATCGTGCTTCGCGAAGGGAATTCGATCTGGAGAATGGATCGCGCTGGCGGCACGATTCACCGTGTCGCCGGAACCGGTGCGAAGGGGTACTCGGGTGATGGCGGAGATCCGCTGGAAGCGACCTTTCGCGGGCCCAAAGGCTTGGCGATCGATTCCGAAGGTCGATTGCTGGTGGTCGATACCGAGAATCACGCGATCCGGCGAATCGACTTGCGACTCAACCGGATCGACACGGTCTTGGGAGGCAACGTTGCCAAACAAACCACGAAGCTGAAACGTCCGCATGGAATTGCGGCCACCGCAGACGGCGGCTTCTTGGTGGCCGACTCGGAGAATCATCGCGTTGTCGCATTTCGTGACGGTTCCGGCTCGAATTGATGGCCATCCATTCGCCCACCGATGCGGCGGTTCGCCTGGCAGCGGATTGTTTGCGAAACGGGCAACTCGTTGGTTTGCCGACCGAAACGGTCTATGGGTTAGCTGCCAACGGGCTGGACCAGCAAGCCGTGGAGCGAATCTTCGCAGCGAAGGGACGTCCCGCATCCAATCCGTTGATTCTTCACGTCCCCGACGTCGCTGAAGCGATCCAGTGGATAAGCGTCGAAACGCAGTCACGCATCAGCGATCGACTCACGAAACTGTCGACCTTGTGGCCTGGGCCGTTGACGGTTGTCGTCCCGCGAGGCAAAGGAATCCCGGATGCGGTGACTGCCGGTGGCGACACGGTGGCGATTCGCGTGCCCGATCATCCTGTTGCCCTAACGTTGCTGAGGCAGTGCGAGTTTCCGATCGCCGCGCCGAGCGCAAACCGCTCCAACTATGTGTCACCCACCGCGGCAAGACACGTCGAACAAGGGATGGGCGATCGTGTTGCCATGATTCTTGACGGGGGGCGATGCCGGTCAGGGTTGGAATCAACGATCGTGTCGATCGCCGGCGACCCAGTCGCGCTGTTGAGGCCAGGCGTGATCACGCGAGAGCAACTTCAGGCGGTGCTGGGCGAACCGGTGCAACCGCCAACACAGCAAGTCGATTCGGGACCACTCCTTTCGCCCGGCAGGCTGCCCACGCACTACCAACCCACCAAGCCGCTCTGGTTTGTCGATGACTATCCGGAAGGAGGCGATGCCGGCAAGGTGGCCTACATTGCGTTTCGGCCGGATACAGAGCGTCAGGCGAAGTTTGCTCAATCGATCGTCCTGAGTGAAACGGGCGATCTTGGCGAGATCGCGCACGGCCTCTTCGCCGCCCTACGCCAGATGGATGAATCGGACGCAAGTTCCCTGCTGATCGATCGATGCCAGAACGACGGGATCGGAGCCGCAATCATGGATCGTTTGAATCGAGCAGTCAGCGCTGAGAGCGGTCGCGGAATCAGCCAAGAATGATTGCCGTTTACGTCTGGATCGTCAGTTTCATAGACTCAAGACACGTGGGTCACCGGACGGCCGCTGTTTCTGATTCGACAAAGGATCGTCGATGTATCGCTGGTTACTCTGTTTTCGCTACCTGAGGACGCGGTATATCGCGCTCGCCTCGATCATAAGCGTGACTCTTGGCGTCGCGACCTTGATCGTGGTCAACAGCGTCATGGCCGGTTTTTCGGCGGAAATGCACGAGCGGCTTCACGGATTGGCGTCGGACATCGTCATCGAATGTCACGCTCCCAGTGGAATGCCCGATCCGGAAGCCCACTTGGCCGAGATTGACCGCATCGTGGGAAGCCAGATCGCCGGAACCTCCTACAGCGTCCGCGTCCCGGCGATGCTGCACATCACGTACAACGGCCGCCCGCTGATGCATCAAGTCAATCTGGTCGGGATTGACCCTTCGACCTACGACGGCGTCAGCCACTTTGGACGCTACCTAATGCACCCGGAGAACCGTGAACGTGTCAGCTTTGACCTCCGGAACGATGGCTACGGTGCAGATCGACCGCCGCTGGACATGGCTGGTTGGGGCTATCGCAAGCAAATGGCTGCGTTCAGCAAGGAGAGGGAGGCACAGCGGGCTCAGCTCGAGGCGCTGACGAACAAGGACACCGTTGAGATGGATGGTCCCAAGTTTGGCATGATGGCACCAACCGAGTTGACCACCGATGCAGCGGGTGAACCGATCAACCTGTTCGATCCAGCAATCGACCAACATTTTGGCATCGTGTTGGGAATCGCTACCTGCAACATCAAAAGAAGGTACCAGTCGGGTGAGGTCGAGGATGTTTTCTATGCTCGGCCGGGCGACGACGTGAAGCTGATGTTCCCCAACGCATCGGAAGAAACCAAGGTCATCAACCAGTCCTTCACCGTCGTTGACCTCTATGAATCAGGGATGAGTGAGTACGACAGTTCGTTTGCGTTTTGCCGTTTAGACACGCTGCAAGAACTGCGAGGCATGATTGATCCCCAGTCGGCGACACGCAG
>JBCCUO010000339.1:0-5165 GCA_039196805.1 Planctomycetota bacterium
CATCCAGACGGAACAACACTGGCTGCACATTTCTCTTGGATGATTCGCCAGTGGTTCTATATGTTCCCTGCGCTAATGACGTGCCTCGTCTTGACGAAACTCGCGAGATTCCGTGCTCCCGCATTCCTGATCGCAATGGTTCTCGTCCAAGGGTTGTTGATTATCCGATCGCAGACGTTTGCACCTTCAACACCCGTTCCTACCTCGATTTGGGTGCTGACGTTGATTGCGACTCCGTTGCCAATCATTCTTGTAGGTTGGCTTCAGATTCGACGTCCAACCAAGCCAGACTCCTCTACAGGAGCACTCTCTGTCTCGCCAAAATCCGTTGGATAACAATAGCGTGAACTCGGTTGTCGTCGCCGTTACCCGACTGACAATCATCGTCAATTCAACTCGCTAGAATCGCTATGCCATTTCGTTCAATCAAAATTGAAACCGACACGCTCAGGTTCATTCTTGCGAGCTCTCTCTTCATGGTCTTTTTCGCTGGCTGCGACACCGCTGCAAAACAGCAGCAGGCTGAGGACGCCCGCGCCGCCGCAACTGCCGCAACCCTCAAACAAACTGGTGAGGATCTTCACAACAGCACTTCCTCCAACCCAGGTGTCGAACCAGCTCAGAACGATTCTCCCTGAACGATGCTGGTGCCTTGCCAAATCGTGGATGCGACGCAATCGGGGGCGGCACCTGCTCTGTTGTTTCGCCTCGCCTTTGGGTGTTCTGTCGAATCAACCAGCATTCGACCAAAACGCCGGGTAGCCATGCAGACGAAGCACGGCTTGCGTGGCGTTCGTATCGGGTGTCGCATCGGGTGCGGCGTTGTAATGGCTGACACGTATCCTACGGATGCCAAACGTTCACCAACCGACAGTCGAGGACACCATCAGGCGTGACTGACAATCCATATTCACCGCCATCACCCGACTCGTCCGACGTGCTGCGTCGTTCCTGGGTGTGCAATCTCATGTTTTGGCTTTCCGCGATATGGGGTGTCATTGCTCTTTTAACCGCAATGCTTAGCGGATACCAAAACACACGTGTTATCTTGGCTAACGGGGGGCAGTTTCCACCCTACGTCGTTGCTGTGATAGTCTTGATCTTTGTCAGCGGGTTCGGGTTGCTCTACTCTGCTTCTCACTGGCGGTCACAGCGTGTTCGCGCTGGGCTATTTTGGTCTCTCGGTTGTGGCGTTGCGTTCTTTGCCGGTCCCAGATTGCTGCTGTTGTTGTTTCTCTGAGAATGGCTCGCGGTATCTTGGCCGCCCGCTCATTCTGAACACGTGAGCCGAAGTTTAGCAGTCTTGTTGGAGGGGCATGATTGCCTGGAGCTGGGGCAAACCAGGCCATCCTGCACTTTTCCGTAGCCGATTGTTCTGAGAGCGGTTAGCCTACTGCAGCCACTCCGGTGGTCGCGGGTCGCTCTGATCATGCCCCAAGTCGGGCGGCTCGCGTTTTTCAGGCCTACGTTCCAACGGTTCCAACTTGGCTGTTAACCCCTACCAGCCTCCGCCGTCAGTCGGTGCGTCCGAAGGATGGCCTCTCCGTGGCCCACGTGGCTTTCTTAGTCGTAACGTCGCAGCGTGCTGCCTCGTTTGCGTCTGCTACATCGTGAACGCTGTTTCCGGCGGTCTACGCCTGTTACCAAGCGTCTGGTACCTGATTGCTATCCTGGTGATCGGATCTGTCTTGGCTTCGATATGGGCGAACACGGGTAGGGGATTCGATCGGCTTCGCCACCCCCAGTATTTCGGCCTACGTGTTGCTTGCGTGTTTCCGCTGAGTGTGGTTTACGTGGTTGCGGCCATCGCATGTGGAAGCTTGCTTCCGCTGTGACCTGTGACGAAAGTGTTCATCAGTTGCACCGCGTTACCAACGCGGACACAATCACGGTGCTCGCGGGAGAATTCGGCTGATTCCTACCTGGCCTGAGGCGGCCCGCGAGCCGATGCGTTGCCGGTCGGGGCAAGTGCCCCGGCTCCGACCGGCGCGCGTTGAATTGCACGACATGGTGGCTGAGGGCGGTGTGCGAGTCTCACTCAAACAATTGCTTGGACTAGCAGCCGTGGCCGCTGTCCTGTTCTTCGTCGCCGCCTCGTACCTGAATTCTCGGGCATCCGACTTTTGGGGATACAGCAGACTCGGTGTCGGCAAGATATCGCCCGATTCCGTCGTCTACTATCTGGAGGTCCGTGGCGTTGGCACCCAACCCACTGTGGTTCGGCTGGTGCAGTTCCCGAATCGCGCAGCAACGCCAAGCAATGCTCTCGACGTCTCGCATGCCGTTGTTGATGACCTGAACTCTCACGCTCGAAACCGTGATCGGTGGACGCGGCACTGCACGCTCATTGTGGGACGGACGACCGACGAGAAGGTCGTGGTCCCGATGGACGCTGCCACCGCTCGAAAGCTTTTTCGTTTGCCGGGTAGTCAGTTCGATGACTTCAAGGCCATTCAGAAGCTTTGGGATGAACATGTGGCTGACCACCTGCGCCGAGGGCATCGACAGCACGACGTGTCCAATCCGTCACCAGGGTTTTGACCAACTCGCGATCACTGAGAAGATCAGCCTCTAACTGAATCCCGTCCAAGTCTGGAGCAACGTTCGGGACTAGTTCAACGTTGAAGTAGTGGCCATGGGCACCTTCGCGTCATCGACCTTGCGCTCGCCAATGTGCTTGGAACGACCGGCGTGACTCTTTTGTCGGCGGAGTACCTCGGCGACCGTCTAGGCTTTGCCAACCGAATGTCTCACGACGCGGATGTTTTCACTGAACCAATCGCCTTGGTCGTCGTTGGCCGCTCGGACGGTAGAGATCGTTCAGGTTTCGTGCAGCACCTCTCAGCCGTTGGGAATGATCAGTCGGTAGCCGTTCGAACTCAACGTGGTTTGATGATTGCTAGTCAAGCCCGCCAATGCGAACTGGGAGAAGATTGCAATGCACATGACGGCAATCAACTCACGGGGCATGTGCATTCCTGCTTCTCTTAATTCTCAGACTAAAGCGAAAGAACACGGTATCGGATTGGTTTACAAGTCCGATCAGAGATCAGTGCGATCGCGTCGTTTGGTCGCGTCGTTTGGTCGTGTCGCAACCCAGAGAGCCAGAGCAAGGCAATACAATGGCGTCTCACTCGCGCTACCCCTTCCGGATAACAAGATGAAACGAAAATCAATTTGGCAAAGATGCTTTCGCGCTAGGCGGTCGACACCCCTTTCGTGGACACTGATGCTACCACTTGTCTTACTCGGCTGCACCGCAGAACCTCACTCGGCGTCACAGCCTTCGGGTAACGATCAAGCCATGGAGCCCAGTGAGACCGTGGATGTCGCCGAAGACGAAACAAGCAAGCTGGACGAATGGTTGGACGACGATTCGATGATGATGATGATGGGGGAAGCATCTGATCGCGACATCGAGATCGCTGAAAAGGCTGCCGCAGGCGGTCCGGCCCTGTCGATTATGGGACATCGATTGATCTCATTCGCCATGGAAGATGTGGAAGAAGCTTTAGACGCGGCTATCCGTCAAAATGAAAAGACGCGGGCAGTCGAGACGCTCGCTCGAGTGGAGTCCAAGCTCAGAAAGGGGATCAACTCAATACCTTCCACGCCAAAGCCGATCCTCAGGCGAGTCGCAGACGCCGCCGGTGAATCCCTGGGACAACTAGACGCACTACAGGATCGGATCACGGACGAGCAGACGCGAGCGGAGTTGTTGTCCAGTCTGGACGCCATCAGAAAAGCACTCCGAGAACTGTCGAACGCACGGTGAACCCTTCGATGTTGGGCCAATTCATTGTGTGTTCCGCGACAGTACCTGGGCGTGCTGCTCGGCACGCATGGTTCGTAACCGCACGGTGGTTCCCGACTGGCCGCTCACTTGCCACCGGGAGTTGATCTTGTTTGGTCGCTGGTCAACCCAGAGTGCGGCTTACGACCCTGGGCAACCGCTGACTGCTGACTGCTGACTGCTGGTCGCTGACTGCTGACCGCTGACTGCTGGTCGCCGGTACGACAGTTGCATCTCTGCTGCTCCATCAATTTGGGCGACCAGCGCATGCAACTTGAGCGAGGAATCGGCACGATGGGCCAGCGATTCGCCACGATCGATGGGAACGAAGCTGCCGCGCGTGTGGCTCATGCGACCAACGAAGTGATCGCGATTTATCCGATCACTCCCGCCTCGCCAATGGGCGAATTGGCGGATGCCTGGTCTGTCTCCGGCAAGGCCAACTTGTTCGGTGTCGTGCCCGAAGTGATCGAGATGCAGAGCGAAGGCGGAGCGGCCGGCGCCGTGCATGGGGCGCTGCAGACTGGGGCACTCACGACGACCTTCACGGCGTCGCAAGGGCTGCTGCTGATGATCCCTAACATGTTCAAGATTGCCGGTGAGTTGACGCCGACGGTCTTTCACATTGCGGCCAGGTCAGTCGCCACGCATGCCTTGTCCATCTTTGGGGATCACAGTGACGTGATGGCGACTCGCACGACTGGTTGGGCCATGCTGGCGTCCAGCAGCGTGCAAGAAGTGCATGACATGGCGCTGATCGCACAGATGGCGACGCTGCGTTCACGCATCCCGTTCATCCACTTCTTCGACGGCTTTCGAACGTCGCACGAAATCAACAAGATCGAGCTGCTCTCTGGCGATGACCTGCGATCCCTCATCGATGCACAACCGATCCAAGACCACCGTCGACGTGCTCTGGATCCCGACCAGCCCGTCCTGCGAGGAACCGCGCAAAACCCCGACGTCTTCTTCCAAGCTCGCGAGGCGGTGAACCCGTTCTACTCAGCGTGTGCTGAAATCGTTCAGCAAGAGATGAACCGCTTTGCCGCCCAGACCGGCCGTCCGTATCAGTTGTTTGACTACTGCGGTGCGGACGATGCCGATCGAGTGTTGGTGATGATGGGATCGGGCTGCGGGGCAGCGGAAGAGGCAGTCGAAATGCTTTGCCGTTCCGGTGAAAAGGTTGGACTTGTCAAGGTCCGTCTATTCCGCCCGTTCTCCGCAGAGAGTCTGATTACCGCCTTGCCCGCGACAGCAAGACAGATCGCGGTGTTGGATCGCACCAAGGAGCCAGGCGCGGTCGGCGAGCCGCTGCACCAAGACGTTGTCATGGCGTTGGCTGAAAACTGGTCAGAACAGAACGCTGGTCGCC
>JBCCUO010000340.1:0-5146 GCA_039196805.1 Planctomycetota bacterium
AGCGTCCAGTCGCGTTCAAGCAATTATTCCGTGTCCGGTCACCAGCACTCCTGTCACGTCCGGAGCCGCGCGAGAGCACTCTGCAGAATGCTTGCGGCGACCGGGTCTCTTTCTGATGAGGAAATCGCATCGCGTGCGCTTGCAATTGATTCTCGGTCCGCGCCACATAGAAGGCCCCGAGTCGCCCAGATGCACAGTAGCAACGCCGCCTCACGCTGATGTTGATGGTCCAACGAGGCGAGCCTCGCAAGTACCAGCGGCAGCGCGCGCCTCCCCAACCCGGAAACGGCCATCAGCAAGACCGACCGAGCTGAGCTGGGCAGCCGGACGATTTGGTCCAAGGCACCTTCTGGATCTTGAGAAACCTGTGTCTTGATCGACTCGAAGACCCAGTTGTGCCGGGGTCCGCCATGCGTGCTTCCTTCTAACTGAATTGCCAACTCCGCCAGACTGACCGCACGGGATGCGAACTCCCCTTGATTCAAACTGTCTTCACCGTTGACGTGATCAGCCTTCTCAGTCATGAACTTCTCCTTCCATCTTGCTCGAACAGCAGAAGGGTAGGTCGCGGTGAAGGCAGATAAACAGCTAGGAAACAGATCAACGAGCGGACGATTATCCAGAGCCACGCCATGAATATGAACGACTCCCTGAGAATCCGCCGCGTTGACTACCGCGATCCGACCGTGGCGGCTCAGCTCGTGGATCTCTTGGACGACTACGCGCGTAGCCCTGGAGGTGGTGGCCAGCCGCTAAGCGATGAGGTCAAACAGGCGCTCCCAGAAAGGCTGGCCGAGTTTTCCGGAGCATTCAGTTTCATCGCCTACCTGAATGATCGCCCGGTCGGCTTGATCAATTGCCTGACTGGCTTTTCCACCTTCAAGGCGATGCCGTTGATGAACGTTCACGACGTGACGGTGCGATCCGAGTTCCGTGGAAACGGCATTGCTCGGGAACTATTTCGTGCAGCCGAGCAGGAAGCGGTCGCCCGAGGCTGCTGCAAGGTGACGTTGGAGGTGCTTGAAAACAATACGATCGCGCGCCAGGCCTACCAGCGGCTTGGTTACGCTGCCTATGAACTGGATCCCCAGTTCGGGCACGCACTGTTCATGGAGAAGGCATTGCCCGCTAAGACTTAACGATGTCCTTCATCTTGGGTTCCAGATACGTCACGGTTGACGACATGCTGGCCAAGTTGCCGTAGTCCTCTTCAGGAATTTGAACGCGGTGACGCTTACGAAGCTCCATCACGATGTCCAGAAAATCCATCGAGTCAAGCTCCAGCTGGTCACGAAACGCCTTCTCATCGTCAAGGCTATCCAGGTCCTCGTCGGGTGAGATGTCGTCGAGGATGTCTAGGATTTCATCTCGGATTTCAGCGGGCGTCATGAGTAACGGTGACTCCAGGCGGATAGTGTAAGTGGCTTAAAGCTTGGCTTGGTAAGGGATCGACCCATCTGTCGTAAAAGCCCCAACCATTGCCCGTGCCCGATCATCAACCCAACGTCAAACTCGGCCGATGATGACGACCGAATTGATCCCCAACATTCCGAACGAGTTGTTCAAGATGTAGTCGACCCGAGGCATCGAATCGGGTTCATTCAGCACCAATCCCGGTAGCTGACAATCGGGATCCAGGTCGTCGACGTTGATTGTCGGATGGGCAATTCGATCTTTGAAGGCTGGCAAGTTGCCCGCCAATTCCAACGAACCGGCGGCCCCCATCGCATGGCCGATGTAACTCTTAGTGTTGTTGATCCGCACCGACTCGTATTTGCCAAACACGTCTCGCAGTGCCTGACACTCCTGTGAATCGCCACTGGTCGTTCCCGTCGCATGCGTGCTGACCAGGTTGATGTCATCGGCGTTCAATCCTGCACGCTGCAGCGCCATGTTGATGCACTGTGATTGCCGCTCGGGATTGGGCAGGACAAAGTCGGTCGCGTCGGTATTCATCGCGTATCCGACCAGTTCGCCAACGATCTCCGCACCGCGCTGCTTCGCGTCGCTGAGTCGTTCCAACGTGTATAGGCAGCCACCTTCGGCGACGACAATCCCGTTGCGTTGAGTGTCAAAGGGTCGCGACGCTCGCTCGGGCTGATCGTGCGAGGCCAGTGCGTTCTGGCTGTTGAAACTGGCAAAGATGCCGAACGTGTGAATGCTTTCACTGGTCCCACCGGCGATCGCCAAGTCGCACTCATGCAGACGCAGCATCTGCGCCCCCTGAATGATTCCGGCGTTACCCGCAGCACACGCCGCACCGATCGTATAGTGCGGCCCCGTAATGCCCATGTTCAGAGCAATTTCGCCAGCCGGATTGTTCGCAACCGTCCGCGGATTGTGGTGATGAGACCAACAGCTGGTGTCGTAGTCGAATCCCTTGATCACGTAGATCTCGTTTTCCGTTTCGACGTTTCCGTGCTCTGTCACGCCGACATAGATTCCCACTCGGCTCTTGTCGAAGTTGTCCCAGTCGAGACCCGAATGGACAACCGCCTCGTTGGCCGCGTAAACACCGACACTGCCCGCGCGCGTGCCGCGACGAAGGTCTTTCTTGCTTTGATACCGCTTAGCGTCGAAGTCACAGACACCGGCAAGTGTCTTGCCGAAGTAACGTACCTCGTAAGGCTGAACACCGCTGCGCTTTTCCAACAACGCCTGTCGGTAGTCATCCCACTGATTACCATTCGGAGCTGTCAGTCCAACACCAGTGATCACGATCCGCTGGTCGTCGGGCAGCAAGGACGCTTTGTTCGGGGCTATCACGCTGATTCCGTCCGCTGGGAGGACGCGGCTGACAGGGGGCAAACGAAACTGCGAAGGCTACCAGTTGCCCTGTTAGCTGACAACGGGCAGCCTATCGTGACACCGACGAAAGTCGGACGTGAATGCCGCATAAAACGGACTTGCCGGAGCGGTGGACTCGCTGCCCGAATTTGTCCTGTCCCCCTATCCGGTCAGCTCCGCCATTCCTCGCTCAGCTCTTTGAGCCCCTGCTGCATGTCCACCCGAACGCGGTAACCGAAGTCACGCTTGGCAGCCGAAATGTCAAAGTAGTGATCCTTTGCCAGTTGCGCGGCCACAAAACGGGTCATTGGCGGCTCGTCGCGACGTCGACCCGCCCACCAAACTGCCTCCAACATGGTTCCGATCGCGTAAGCAGCCGCAAAACTGATCCTTCGTTTCGGTGCTGGCACACCACCGATTTGGCATATCTCACCAATCCAGTCCCAGCAATCGACCGGTTCATCCTGGGCGATGAAATACGCCTTTCCAGCCGCGCTGGGGAGCGAGGCCTCACCGGAGGCGACATCGCCTGCTTCGCATAGATGATCCAACGCGTCCAAATGGGCTGCGGCTGCGTTGACGACATGGACCGTATCCACACGGTTCGACCCACGACCAACGATCCGCAGCCGCCCCGACTTCGCACGATCGAGCACGCGGGGAAGCAAATGAGGGTCACCCACTCCCCAGATCAAATGGGGACGCAGCGCGCACGTCCGCAGTTCCGGCCCGTTCGCTTCCAAGACCCTTTGTTCGGCAAGCGCCTTCGTCCGCGGATAGTGGCAGAGCCACCGATCGGGATAGCCCACTGATTCGTCGACACCCGTTTGGTCGCCCCCATCAAAAGTCACGCTGGGACTGCTTGTGAAAACCAACGTGCTAATCCGTTGCTCACGACATGCCCGGACCACGTTCTCGGTTGCCAACAAGTTGTTTCGATAAAAGTACGACCAGGGCCCCCAGACGCCGGCGACCGCCGCAGTATGAATCACGGCATCAACGTCTCTGATGACCGCTCGCGCCGACTTCAGATCCGACAAATCGGCCTGCCGCGAAGTCATACCCTTGCTGGCCAACTCGGGATACTCGCGCCGCGAAACGCCGACGACCTCATCGCCGCGGCGCAGCAACTGTCTTACGACTTCGCTGCCCAAGAAACCTCCACAACCGGTGACCAAGACTCTCATGGCCAAGTTGTGTCCGTCGGCTCGACCGCACTGGAATTCTTTCGCAACATGATGCGTCGACCTAAGACCTGGCTCTCCTCGGCCGCGTTCAAAATAGATGACGCAGCAAACACGTCATCCAACTCATCCAGGCTGCGAACCAAACTGACCACCATTCGGTGGAAGTGCCTCAGCAAACGCTCTCCCACTGGGCACTCCTCCTCCAATGACTCCAGATGGCGTCCCGCATCATCGAACCAAACCAAGTTGTTGGGCATGTCCAAGAACGCCACGCCACGCTCGCAGCAAACATGCATTTCCGCTGGAGGCCTGAATCCCGCAGCCTCTCGCCAAGCCGCAGGGATGTAGCTACCGCAACTGATCTGGGCTGTGACCGGTGTCAGCGTTTGCCCATCTGCGGCAGTCCCGGGATCGAACTGAAGACTGAGGCTCTGATACTCCGGTGCAACCCCCTGCTTCAGGCTGGGCACGCCGACATGGACGTCATACGGACTCTGACCACACGAGATCACCGAATCAGGTGGTCGGCCAACGATGTAGCGACACCAATCAATCGCTTCGACCATTTCGCGATGACTTCGGTTCAGCTCGAACTCGCGATGCAGTGTCTTGCTTTCGGGCAGCAGCCGTCGATGACAAAAGATCAGCTTGGGCGCGCCAAGCCGCGTTGCGATCAGTTCTTTCAAACGCAACGTGGCCGGTGAAAACCGTCTTGGGAACTCGGGCATGAAGGCGACGCCCGACTGTTCGACGGTGCCACGAAGCTCGCTGTCGCGATGCGCGTCAAAGTCTAACTCGCTGGCCCAGTAAATCGCCTTGCCCGCTTCCGCCGCCGCCAACAGCGGCAACCAGCCGTGCCAGCAACGATCCAGAATCAAGACAGCATCCAAGTCGCTGCGGTTGACCAATGCTCGGTAGCCGTCGACGGGATCCGCCTGAAACTCGGCGGCGCAGTTTTCAGCAAGCTTGGAGACAGATGAATAGACCGCGCGAACATCGAACCGGTCGTGCAGCATCCGCAACGCGGGTCGATGCCGTGTCTCCCACCCTCGTCCCAAGCCAATCAAGCCGAGCTGCAGCTTCATGAATACTCAGGCGGCAATGAGGGTCAATCGGGACAAGAGTCGGGGCGCAGGTACGCCCTGAGCGAACGCCAGATTCAAGGCCGTGGG